>JALUTE010000417.1 GCA_027058255.1 Methyloligella sp.
ACGATGGCGCCGTGGAGCTCCCGCTCGCGCACCGTGCCCTCGAGCGCCCCGTCGCCGGCGGGCGGCGCCGCGCCATCGGCGAGCGAGGTGAGCAGAATGTTCTGCGGCCGGATGACGATGCGTGCCGCACCCCTTCGCTCCGCCTGCAGGGGAATGCGCGTGCCGGCCTCGGAGACGAACACCGCCCTGCCCGTCGCGCCCCCGCCGCCGCCTGCGGCGCCGGCATCCTCGATCCGGCCCGCGAGAATGTTGGCCGTGCCCAGAAACCCCGCCACGAAGGCATTGGCCGGATGATCGTAAAGCGCGATGGGCGAGCCCACCTGCTGGATCACGCCCTGGTCGAGCACGGCCATGCGGTCGGCCGTGGTGTTGGCCTCCTCCTGGTCATGGGTGACGAAAACCGTGGTGAGCGCGAGCTTGCGCTGGAGCGCCAGCAGCTCCCGGCGCATCTGCACGCGCAGATTGGCGTCCAGATTGGACAGGGGCTCGTCAAGCAGGAGCACGCGCGGGCGCACGACGATGGTGCGCGCCAGGGCCACGCGCTGCTGCTGGCCGCCGGAGAGCTGCGAGGGACGCCGCTGGGCGAACTCGGAAAGGCCGACGAGCGCGAGCGCCTCGGCCACCCGCTCCGCGATCTCGGCCTTGGGCAGCCGCCGCTCCTCCAGGCCGAAGGCGACATTCTCTGCCACCGTCATGTGCGGCCAGAGCGCATAGGACTGGAACACCATGCCCACGTCGCGCTTCCAGGGCGGAAGGCCCGCCACATCCTCGCCGCCAACCAGAATGCGCCCCGTCGGCCGCGGGCCGAAGCCGGCGATGGCGCGCAGCAGGGTCGACTTGCCCGAGCCCGAGGGGCCCAGAAAGGCGAAGAACTCGCCGGGCTCGATGACGAGATCGACCCCCTTGAGCACCTGGGTGGTCCCGAAGGCGAGACCCAGATTCTCGATGACGATGCCGGCGGCTCTGTTTGCACGCTCCATCAGGCTGTCTCCGCAACGATGATGTCGGTCTCCCGCTCCCGCTTGCCGCGCTCGATGACGCGGTGCGAGACGTAGGTGCCGAGCGCGACGATCACGACCGCGATCATGCCGAGCGCGGCGCCCGGCCCGCGCCCGGCCGCCGACTGCATGAACTCGTAGATGCCGAAGGCGAGCGGCGCATCGGACTCCCGCGCCACCAGCATGATGGTGGCGGAGAGCTCCACCGAGGCGGTGGCGAAGCTCGTGACGAAACCGGCCAGGATGCCGCCGCTCATCAGCGGCACGACGATCCGCCAGACCGTGCGCCCCTTGGTGGCGCCCAGATTCTCCGCGGCCTCCTCGAGCATGACGCTCACCTGCTGAATGGCGGCGACGCAGGCTCTCAGCGCGTAGGGCAGGCGGCGAATGGTGAGCGCGATGACAATGACGAACCACCATGTGGCGAGCGGCTGGTCCGAAAGCGGCAGGTTCATCCCATGGAAGGTGCGCAAGTAACCGATGCCGAGCACGACCCCCGGCACGGCGAGCGCGGCCGTTGCCGCATAGTCCAGCCACTGTCGGCCCTTGAGGCCGGTGCGCCAGACGATATAGGCGATGGCCGTGCCGAGCACGACATCGAAAAGGGCGGCGAGCCCCGCATAGAGCAGCGTATTGACGATGTAGCCCGAGGCGGAGCCGAACATCTGCCCATAGTGGGCGAGGGTATAGCCGTCGGGCAGGACCGAGAAGGACCAGACCGTGCCGAAGGAGAGCAGCAGCAGCCCCACATGCGGCGAGAGCACGAGAGCGAGGATGAACAGAACCACCGCATAGGCGCCCACCTTCTCCCATGGCCTCAAGTCGCGCTTGGAGAGCCCGCCACCGCCCTTTTGCTGGGTGGCGTAATCCTTGCCCCGCACCGCAAGCATCGAGGCCCAGAGCGCCAGCAGCGAGAAGCCGATCAGGATGACCGAGATCACATAGCCCATGGGATCGGAGATGCCGATGGAGGAGATGCGCAAATAGGCCTGCGGCGCCAGCATCTTGTTCACGTCCAGGAGGAGCGGCGTGCCCAGATCGTCGAACACCTTGATGAAGACCAGCGCCGCACCCGCGATATAGCCCGGCATGGCGAGGGGGAAGACGATCCGCCGGAAGAGGCGAAAGCCGGAGGAGCCGAGATTCTGGGCCGACTCCTCCATGGCCCGGTCGATATTGTTCAACGCCGCCGAGAGGTTGATCAGGATGAAGGGGAAATAGTGGATGCTCTCCACCAGAATGACGCCATTCAGCCCCTCCATCAGCGGGATGGTGAAGCCGAAATACTCATCCAGCAGGAGATTGAGAGAGCCATTGGTGCCGAAGAGCAGCTTCATCGCCACGGCGCCCACGAAAGGCGGCATGATCAGCGGCACGACCCCGAGGGTCTGGATCAGCACCGCGCCGGAGAAGTTGAACCGGGTGGTGAAATAGGCGAGCGGCAGCGCGAACAGGGACGCGATTACCACGGAGGCCGTCGCCACATAGAGCGAATTGTAGAAGCTTTCTCGAAACAGGGAGGAGGCGAAGAAGTCGAAGAAATTGACCAGAGTCAGCGCGCCCGTATCGGCGTCCTGGAAGGCGACATAGATCACCTTGAGCACGGGAATGATCAGGAATGCGGCGAGAAACCCCGCAATCACGACGGCGAGCAGCGACGGCCCGCGCTCGGTCCGTGAGAAGAGCATTATGGTTGTCCCCCATCCGCCGCGCCTGAAGCGACAAGCGCCGCTCTCATCACCCTCCCCCCGCGCCCCCGGCGGCGCGGAGGTTCATGCCAAGC
>JALUTE010000418.1 GCA_027058255.1 Methyloligella sp.
GCCCTGTCGCCCGCCATGGCCCCGCTGCCATTGCGATGCCGCCCCTGTTCAAAGGGATGCTGCATCTCTGGACGGTGGGCCCAGCTCGAGCGTGGCCGCGTGGCATGGTCGCCATCATGTGCAGGGCGGCCATAGTCCGGCCGCTAAGGCTTCTGGCTCTTCATCCAGCGCACGAATTGCTGGAACAGTGCCTCCTTCTCCTTGCCCGTCAACTTCCTGGTCTGGTCCCCGCCCTTGCTGGCCAGGAACTTCTGGAACGAGCTGCGCACCTCGCCCGGCCGAGCCCCGGCCGCCGCCGTCTGGGTGCGGCCATGACGTTTCAGCCATTGCTCGGCGGCGGTCAGCCGTGTCCAGCCCGGCACCTCGGCCTCGATCCGCACCTCGCGCCATTTCTTGTGGTGGGGCGCCTTCTGGAGCTTCTCGAAGTTGGAAAAGAAGGCATTCACGAAACGTGCCACCTTTCGATAGCGGTCGCTGTCGGTTTTCCAGTTGTAGACGGCCATGACGGCGCTCACCGACACGGTGCTCACGGTCTCGTTGCGGGCAATGAGGTCGGGATAGTCGTCATGGGTCATGACCGCCGGAAGGTAGCCGTTCTTGAGCGGGCCGACGAACTCCAGATCGAGAAAGTGGACCTTGCTCGTATACTTGATCTTGTCGAAGATGGGGGAGGGCTTTCCCGAAACCACGACGGTGGCCGCGATCTGCCCCTTCTTCAGGGCCTCGAGCGCCGTGACCTGATCGAGGAAGACCGGCTGCACCTTGACCTTGTGGGCATCGAAGACGATCTGCGCCGTCATGGCGCTTCCCGAGCCCTTGATGCCGAAATTCACCTTCTTGCCGGCCAGGTCGTCGAGGCAAAGATATTTCATGCGCGAAAGGACGTGCACCTCTTCATTGTGCAACTTGGCAATGTAGCGCAACCGGCTCTCGATGCCGGGCAGCCGGTTCTTCTTGCGGAAATAGTTCAACACGTCGGACTGGACGATGCCGATATCCGTTCCGCGCAGGTACAGGATGTCGCGCACGCTCTGCACCGATCCCTTGCCGATCATGGGCACGATGCGCAGCTTGTCGCCCTGGTCCAGAACGTGGAGCAGGTCGTCGGTCATATGCAGGGAGGTGCTGTTGACGGAACCGGAGATGATGCCGACCACGCCGGCATTGGCGCGGATATAAGCACCGCTATAGCCGGAGCGGGCCGCCCCCTGGCCCTGTTGGCGCGTCTGGGCTGTCAGCGGAGCGGCGCCGAAGAGCAACAAAGCGACAGTGACCGCCAAGATCCCCCGTACCATGAGACCCAACTCCTTTACTCTCCGCTCCGCCTTCCGGCCGCGCCTTGCACGGCGGCGATCGCATGGGACACACCACCCCGTCACAGCCGAGTGTCCGACAGAGCTCGGCACGTCCAATATAGCACGGCGCCCCCGCATGCAGATCACCTGCCCAGACCACGGTTAACACGGGCCGGATCGATGCCCCCCGCGCTGGCCGCTGCCGGTGCGAGGCCATGACGGCGTGATCCGGCCGGGTCGGCTCCGGCGGCCCGGACTGGCAGAGCGCCATATCGGGAAAGAGTCGAAACCGACCTCGTTAACATGCCCTACACCTGAATCTAGGAGGCAAAATGTCCGCCCTTCGGATTCCAGGCTCTTTTCGCACAATTCTCCACAATTTTCCAGCATTTCGAAGGTGCGACCGGCATGCGCCGGCGCCTTCCCCGGGCTGCGATGCCGCGACGGCGGGAGGGTGGTTCACGTCTTCTCGAGGCGTTTGAGGCGGTCGACCAGCGGCTTCTTGCCGTCGCCCCCCTCATCGGCTGCGGGGGGACCGTCGGCCGGCGTGGAGGCGACGGGCGAAGCGGCGGTCGGCTCGGGCTTGGAGCGTGCCTCGTCCTCCTCGCGCCCCCGCGCATCGTCGGCCGGTGCCTGTCCGCCGAGCAGCCGGCGCCCGAAGGCCGCCGCACCGCGCCGGCCCCGCCCTGTCGACCCGTTCGTGCGGGCCGCATCCGCGCCCTGGCGCCCGCCAAGGATGCGGGCGCGCTCCGCGACGCCGGCCCGCGCGCCACCTGCGGCGCCGGACTTGGATTTGGAGGGCGAGGGGGATGGCGACGGCGCGCCGCTCTCGTGCGAGGGCGTCGTGCCCCGTTCGGCCACGCCTTGCGCGCCTGCGGGCTGTCCCCCGGTCGTCGCGCCGATCCGGCGCATTTCGTTCATGAAATAGGCCGCCTGCCGGGCGGCGCGGTCATTGGCGGCGGCCAGCTCGCTGCGCAGCCGGTTGATGGTCTCCATTTGCCGCGCGGCCTTGACATCGAGCGCTTCGAGTTTGGCCTTAAGCCCGGCCTTGGTCTCGCGAATGGCCCCCGCCTTCCGGCCCTTCTGACTGGCCTCGAGGGAGGCGAGCTCGGCCTTGAGGCGCGCAATCTCCGCAGCCTGATCCTCGTTCAGGGCCTCGAGATGGCGCAGCGCGGCATTGTCGCCGGCCGGCTGGCCTTCGGCGTGCGCGCCATCTCCCGCGTCGGGCGTGCCATTGGCGGCGGCGCTCGTGCCGCGCGGCGCTCCGGCGGCCCGTGCAGCGCGCCGTGCCGGCCCGCGCTTGCGTGCCGCGCCTGCCTTGGACTGGTTGTGCGCCTCCGCCAGCTCGCGTTGCAGGCGCTCGATCAGGCCGGTCTGCTCCCGCGTCTTGGCCCGAAGCGTCTCGACCTCGGCGCGCATCGCGATCTCGGATTCGAAGGCCGGTTGATGCAGGCCGCGCCGGCCCCGCGCCTGATGCG
>JALUTE010000419.1 GCA_027058255.1 Methyloligella sp.
GCCGGGTCGGGGAGCAGCTCCGCCAGCATCGCGCCATTGCGCCGGGCCTGGGCGCGCCCCTCGTCATTGAGGGGGATGTCCGTCTGGCCCTGGAGGCGCCATTCGGCATTCCAGTCCGTGCGCCCGTGCCGGACGAAGTAGATCGTGACCGGCCGTGCGGTGACCATGTCGCAGGGGGTGGTGAGAGTGCGCTGCATCAGGCGCCGCCGGGACTGCTTTTCACCACCGAGATGTCGGGGGCATCCTCGTTCTTCATGCCCTGGACGTGATAGCCGCAATCCACGTGGTGCACCTCGCCGGTGACGCCGCGCGAGAGGTGCGAGAGCAGGTAGAGCCCGGCATCGCCCACCTCGTCGATGGTGACGGTGCGCCTGAGCGGCGAGTTGTACTCGTTCCACTTCAGGATGTAGCGGAAATCGCTGATGCCCGAGGCGGCGAGGGTCTTGATGGGGCCGGCCGAGATGGCATTGACGCGGATGTTCTGCTTGCCGAGGTCGGCCGCGAGATAGCGCACGCTCGCCTCCAGCGCCGCCTTGGCCACGCCCATGACATTGTAGTGGGGCATCACCTTCTCGGCGCCATAATAGGTGAGGGTGAGGAGCGATCCGCCCTCCGGCATCAGCTTCTCGGCCCGCTGGGCCAGCGCCGTGAAGGAGAAGCAGGAGATGCGCAGGGTCTGGGTGAAGTTCTCCTCCGTCGTGTCCACATAGCGCCCGCCGAGCTGATCCTTGTCGGAAAAGGCGATGGCGTGGACCAGGAAGTCGAGCCCGCCCCAGGCATCGCGAATGGCATCGAACACCGCATCCATGCTGGCATTGTCCGTGACGTCGCAGGGCAGGACGAGGCTTGCCCCGAGCTCCTTGGCGAGCGGGCGCACGCGTTTCTCGATCACCTCGCCCTGATAGGTGAGGGCGATCTCGGCGCCCTCGCGCCGGCAAGCCTTGGCGATACCCCAGGCGATGGATCGGTTGTTGGCGACCCCCATGACGAGGCCGCGCTTGCCGGCCATGATGTTTCCCTCGGCGGGCATGATCTCGCTCCCCCTTTGCCGCACGGGCCGTTCGCCCAAAGGTCCCGAGAGCAGGTAGCGCGATCGCCCCGCCCGGCGCAAGGGGCATGTGCGCCGTGCTCGGATTCTGGCGGGGTCGCAACAGGGGAAAAGCTGCAGGGAGAAGCCGCAATCAGGCGAGAGCGAAAAGGACCCGCCCGGGCGAAGGGGGGAGACGCCCGAACGGGTCCTGGTCGAGCCGCGCAGGGATGCGCAAAGCTCGGACGTGGAGCTCAGCCCGACAGGGACCAGCCGCCGTCATTGGTGCGGCAGGCTATGCCCTCCATCTTCTTCTGATAGCCGCCGAGGGCGACCGCGAAGACGAGATGGCGGCAGATCTGCCCCTTGGCGTTGCGGAAGGAGGAGGTGGGGCGCACGATGCCGCGCAGCTTGCCCTTCGGCCGGTGCCAGACGAAGGTGGCGCCATCGCCGACCTCCATCAGGGCGAATTGCAGGGCCTCCAGGGCGGCGCGGCGATCGGCCGCCGTGAGGCGGGGCGTGGGCAGGCGCGGACGGGCGGGACGCGCCGTACTGGTGCGCATGCTCGCCATGCCCGAGACGGGAAGCGCGGGCACGCTGGCGCCGGTGGTGGCCGGCTCTGCGCGGCCCGCGCCCGGCATGATGAGGGCGGCAAGGATCAGGAGCGCGAGAGACGCCGCCGCGGCGATGGCCGTCGTGGTGACGGGGGAATGAGAGGGGGGGAAGACTTTCGAGAAACGCATGGGACTTCACCGCTTTGACTATCGGAACGCAAGGACGAGGTGACCGGCCGAACCGCCGATCACGCGGCGACAGGCCCGAGAGCGTGCCGCCTTGGATGGTGGTGATTGTGGTTGCTTTTGGTTAATGGCTTGTGAAGATGTGTGCGCTGGCGACGCGCAGCCGCAAGGCGCCGTGCCTCGAAGCCCGGAGGCGGCGGCGGTCGGGACGCGGGAGATAGAGGACGAAAGCGATGGGCGGGCCGCTCGACCCCGATTACGACAAGGTGCCGCAGGCGGGCGATTTCGCCACCGAGGCCGATCCCCTCGCCCTCTTTCACGCCTGGCTGGCGGAGGCGGAGGCGCGCGAGCCGAACGATCCCAACGCCATGGCGCTGGCGACGGTGGACGAGACGGGCCTGCCCAATGTGCGCATGGTGCTCCTCAAGGGTGCGGACGAGGCGGGGTTCGTGTTCTACACCAATCTGGAGAGCGCCAAGGGCCGGGAGCTCACCGCCAATCCCAAGGCGGCGCTCTGTTTCCACTGGAAGAGCCTGCGCCGGCAGGTGCGGGTGCGTGGGCCGGTTTTGCCCGTCACGCCCGAGGAGGCAGACGCCTATTTCGCCTCCCGTCCGCGCCAGAGCCGGATCGGCGCCTGGGCGTCCAAGCAGTCGCGCCCCCTCGAGAGCCGCCTTGCGTTGGAGAAGGCGGTGGCGACCTATGCCGCGAAGTTCCACATCGGCGCCATTCCGCGTCCCGCCTTCTGGTCCGGCTTCCGCTTGCAGCCGCTGGAGATTGAATTCTGGCATGATCGTCCCTACCGTCTTCACGATCGGGTGGTGTTCCGCAGAGCCCGGGCCGGGGCGCCATGGACGAGGACGCGGCTCTATCCCTGAATCATTCCAGGGCCGGGTCTTGGGCGCAGGCATGGGGGCGAGAGCGGCGTGGGCGAGAGAGACGAGCGGCGGGGGGCATGGCGGTGAGCAAGAGCCTTTACGACATACTGGGTGTCGACAAGTCGGCCTCGGAGGACGAGATCCGCAAGGCTTACCGCAAGCTCGCCAAGGAGTTGCACCCCGATCTCAACCCCGGCGATGGCGCGGCGGAGAGCCGGTTCAAGGAGGTCTCCGCCGCCTACGCCATTCTGGGGGATGCGGAAAAGCGCAGGCGCTATGACCGGGGCGAGATCGACGAGACGGGCGCCGAGCGGCCGGAGCAGCGCTTCTATCGCGATTTCGCCGACACGGATGCGGACCATCACTATCGCAGCACCGCCGGCTATGAGGATTTCGCCGATCTCGGCGACATCTTCTCGGACCTGTTCGCCGAGGGGCTGCATCGGCGCCGGCCGGGCGGGCCGGGCGGCCGGGCCGGCCCCGGAGCGGGCGCGAGCATTCGCATGCGCGGCGCGGATGTGCGCTATCACATGACCATCGGATTTCTGGAGGCGGCCAAGGGCGGCAAGCGGCGCATCACCATGCCGGACGGAACGAGCCTGGAGGTCACCATCCCCGAGGGCGTGCGGGACGGACAGATGTTGCGCCTGGAGGGCAAGGGACGGCCGGGCATTGGCGGCGGGCCGCCGGGAGATGCGCTGATCGCGATCTCGGTCGCTCCTCACCCCGTGTTCTCGCGCGAGGGGCTGGACATTCTGGTGACATTGCCGATTACCATCGACGAGGCGGTGCTGGGTGCTAAGATCGACGTGCCGACGATCTGGGGGCCGGTGAAGCTGACCATCCCCAAGGGGGCGAGCTCGGGCCAGACCCTGCGATTGCGCGGCAAGGGCGTGCGCGCCCGCGGCGGCAAGGGCGCCGGCGGCGCGCGCCAGGGCAATCAACTCGTGAAGCTGGAGATCGTCATGCCCGAGACCGTGGATGCGGAGCTCGAGGCGTTCATGAAACGCTGGCGCGAGACTCATGCCTATGATCCGCGGGCCAGGCTGAGGGCAGCATCGTGATGTATGGGATCGAAGAGGTGGTGGCGCGGGTGCGGGGGCTCACGCGCGAGCGGGTGGTCGCCTGGGTCGAGCGCACATGGGTGTGCCCGGCCTCCGGCGAGCAGGGGCTGGTGTTCGACGACATCGACATTGCGCGCATGGCGCTGATCTGCCAGCTTCGCGACGAGCTTCAGGTGGACCGTGAGGCCATTCCCGTGGTGCTCTCGCTGATCGACCAGCTACACGGGCTCAGGCGCGAGTTGCGCGCGCTGGTGCGCGCCATCGAGGCCCAGCCCGGCCCGGTGCGCGAGGATATCATTGCCCGCGTGCGCCAGGCGCGCGGCGGTGGCGAGTGAGGACGGTGCGAGACGATGCGGTGATGGGCTGCGCGAGTTGCGAGAACGGGATGCCATGAGCCAGATTGCGAATGACGAGCGCAAGACGCTGATCCTGACCGGTGCCTCCCGCGGCATCGGCCATGCGACGGTGAAACGCTTCTCCTCCGCCGGATGGCGGGTCATCACCTGCTCGCGCCATCCCTTTCCCGAAGATTGCCCCTGGGAGGCGGGGCCCGAGGACCATATCCAGGTCGATCTCGCGGACGAGGAGAACACGCTCGCTGCCATTGCAGAGATGCGGGAGCGGCTTCGCGACCAGGGCTCGCGCCTCTATGCGCTGGTCAACAATGCGGCCATCTCGCCCAAGGGGCCGGGCGGAAGCCGGCTCGGGGCCATCGACACGCCCCTGGATGACTGGAAGGTCGTCTTCCAGGTGAATTTCTTCGCGCCGCTCATGCTGGCGCGCGGGCTCATCGAGGAGCTGGAGGCGGCCCGCGGGGCCGTGGTGAACGTCTCGTCCATTGCGGGGAGCCGCGTGCACCCCTTTGCCGGCGCCGCCTATGCCACCTCCAAGGCGGCGCTTGCCGCCCTCACCCGGGAGATGGCGGCGGATTTCGGCCCGCGCGGCATCCGCGTCAATGCCATCTCTCCCGGCGAGATCGACACCGCGATTCTCTCGCCGGGCACCGAGAAGATCGTCGAGGAGCAGATCCCCATGCGCCGCCTGGGCGAGCCGGAGGAGGTGGCCAAGGCCATCTATTTCCTGTGCACCGATGCCTCCTCCTATGTGAACGGTGCCGAGCTGCATATCAATGGCGGCCAGCATGTCTGAACGCGTCACGCACCCCGCAGGGCGAGCGGCCCTGTCGCGGCGCGGCCCGATTTAAAGGGTGGGGAGTGTGCGGCAGCGACCAATGTCGCAGTCGGGAGGGGGCGCGCCATTGATGTTTTTTCAATAAAATCAATATGTTGCCTTGTGACGCCTTGCCTTGACACGCCATCGGGGCACGACTAAGTTGCGCGCCAATGGCGATCCGGCCGCTGCCGGGATCGTCGCTGTGAGCGGTGCGGCACCACGCCGGCGCGCTCTGGGGTGCTTGCCCATGGGTGAGACGACCAGCGGAAAGGGCGCAGGCGGCCGCGCGCGGCCGGGCTCCCGGGATGATCGGCTGGGCACGCAGGGGCGAGAGCCGGAAGCCGGCGGTTCCGGTGCGGATGCGCCGGGAGAACGGGAGCCGGATCTGGGCGAGCCGGGCGCGGCCGAGCCGGAAGGCGGAGCCGAGCCGGGTGCGGCCGGGCCGGATGCGGTCGGGCAGGAGGGTGGCCCCTTGGGCCCCGCCGAGCGGCGCGCCTTCAGGCGCCGCCTTGCCAGGCTCGACGAGCGGCTGGAGGCCGTGCGGGACCGCAATGGCGCGCGTGGCGGCCGGCCGGGCGATGGCGACGAGATGGGCGGCGTGCGCGGCAAGGGCGTCGGCTATGCGCTGCGCATGTCGATCGACATGGTTGCGGCGCTGGTTGTGGGCGGTGCCATGGGCTGGTATCTCGACCGCTGGTTCGGGACACGGCCCGTGCTGTTGCTGCTCTTCGGCGCCCTGGGCGTTGCGGCCGGGTTCTCGAATGTGGCGCGCACCTATCGCCAGATGCGCGCCGAGATGGCGCCGCGGGACGGCCAGGAGGATGCGCGAGGCGCGGGGCCTGGAAACGGGCCGGGCGAGGGCGAGCGGGACGCGTGATCCGAGTGTCGGGCGGATGATCGGGCGCTTTCTAGCGCCGGCTTGCGAGGCATCCGCGCTGAGAAGGGTTTGAATGGGCCCCTTGGGGGCCCTTTGGCGGTCGAAGCTCGAGACGAGGGGCAGGGGGGCGAGGCGTGGCGGCAGAGCGTGCAGCCGGAGCGGGTGGCGGTGCGGCAGCAGGGGTTGGCATGCCCGACCCCATGCACCAGTTCCAGATTCAGCCCATCGTGCCGCTGGAGATCTTCGGCTTTCGGGCGGATTTCACCAACTCGGCCCTCTTCATGGTGCTGGCGGTCGTGCTGGTGGCCGGCTTTCTCACCTTCTCCATGAGCGGCCGGTCCCTGGTTCCCACGCGCCTGCAATCCATCGCAGAGCTTTCCTACGAGTTCGTCGCAAATATGGTGCGGGAGAATGTGGGGACGGATGGCATTCGCTACTTTCCGTTCATCTTCACCCTGTTCTCCTTCATCCTGGCCAGCAACATGCTGGGCATGGTGCCCTACTCCTTCACGGTCACCAGCCACATCATCGTCACCTTCGCGCTTGCGGCGGTGGTCTTTCTGGGCGTCACCGTCATCGGATTCGTGCGCCACGGGCTCGGCTTTCTGAAGTTCTTCGTGCCCTCCGGCGTGCCCGCGGCCCTGCTCCCGCTTCTGGTGGTGATCGAGGTGATCTCCTATCTCACCCGGCCCATCAGCCTGTCGGTGCGACTCTTCGCCAATATGATGGCGGGACACACCATGCTCAAAGTTTTCGGCGCCTTCGTCGTGGCTCTCGGTGTTCTCGGCGGCTGGGCGCCGCTTGCCTTCATGGTCGCCTTCACCGGTCTGGAGATCCTGGTGGCGTTCCTGCAGGCCTATGTCTTTGCGATTCTCACATGCATCTATCTCAACGATGCGCTTCACATGCACCATTGAGCGGGGACCGGGTTCGCGCTCGAAACGCTTGGAGTTTGACGGTTCTGCCATCCAGGGAGAGGACATATGGGACCTGAAGCAGCGAAACTGATCGGCGCGGGGCTGGCCTCCATCGCCCTCGTCGGCGCCGGTGTGGGCATCGGCATCATTTTCGGCAATTATCTTGCGGGGGCTCTGCGCAACCCGTCGGCCGCGCAGGGGCAGTTCGCCAATCTGCTGCTCGGCTTCGCCCTGGCAGAGGCGACGGGGCTCTTCGGCCTGGTGGTGGCGCTGATCATCCTGTTCGTCTTTTAGCCGAGCCGAAGGGCGGCGGGCCGGAAGGTGAGCGCTGCGGCATCGCGTTTCGTGCAGCATTGCAGGGGCGATGATGCGCGTGGCGGAACGGGGCGCCGCGGACGGCACGTCGAAGGAGAGCGACCATGACGGCGGCACAGGCGGCAGAGAAGGCGGGCGGGATGCCGCAGCTCGATCCCTCCGTGTTCGAGCCGCAGCTCATCTGGCTCGCCATCACCTTCGTCACACTCTATTTCCTGCTCTCCCGCATCGCCCTGCCGCGCATCGGCGAGGTGATCGAGGAGCGGCGCGACCGTATTCAGCGCGACATCGACGAAGCCGAGCGGCTGAATGCGGAGACCGAGCGGGCGATCGCGGCCTATGAGCAGGCGCTCGCCGAGGCGCGGGCCAAGGCGCATGCCATCGCCCAGGAGGCGCGCGCTGCGCTCGATGCGGAGGTGGCGGAGGAGCGCGGCCGGGTCGAGGCCGAGATTGCCGAGCGCACGGCCGAGGCCGAGGCGCAGATCGCGTCGGCGCGCGATGCTGCCATGGCGCATGTGGACGAGGTGGCGGCTGAGACCGCGGCCGCCATCCTGGAGAAGCTGATCGGCGCCAGGGCGAGCCCGGATGAGCTCAGACAGGCGCTCGGGCGCCGAGGCGCCGGCGAGTAGGCGGAGCAAGGCAGCGAGGCGCGCATCATGCTGGACAGTGCGGAATTCTGGGTCGCCGTCGCCTTTTTCGGCTTCGTTGCGCTCCTTCTCTATTTCAAGATTCCGGCGCGCGTGGGCGAGGCGCTGGACAACCGCGCCGCGGAGATCCGCCGTGAGCTCGACGAGGCCCGCAAGCTGCGCGAAGAGGCGCAGGCGATCCTCGCAGACTATCGCCGCCGCCAGGCCCAGGCCGAGGAGGAGGCACAGGGCATCATCGACCTGGCCAGGCGCGAGGCCGAGGCTCTGGCCGAGGAGACGCGCGTCTCTCTCCAGGAGCAGCTCGAGCGCCGCACGCGTCTCGCCGAGGACAAGATCGCGCGCGCCGAGGCCGATGCGGTCGGCCAGGTGCGCGCTCAGGCCGTGGAGCTCGCTGTCGAGGCCGCCGAGCGGCTCATCGCCGCCAAGCTGGATGACAAGGCCGCGGCGCGCCTCGTCGATGAGTCCATCGCGGACATCGCCAAGAAGCTGAATTAGTCGCGCGCTCAAGCCGCCCGGATCGTCCGTTGGGTGCGTCTTCTCCCGGAAACCGCAAGGGGCGCCCCCTGGGCGGGCTCGGCGGGCGGGCCTGCATTGCCGCATCCAATATGCAGTCCGGGCTCTCGCATTTCATGTCACGCCCATGCGGCAAGGGTCTGCCCTCGCCGGCCTCGGCCTCGGGGAGCCGTTGCCGGCTCGGCGCCCAAAAGCGGCTTGCGAGAGAGAATCGATTGCCGCGCAAGGACGATCACGAAGTTTTCATCCCGCATGCCCAAGTCATAACGATGTGTCACGAGCCCGTGACGCGGCATTCCATTCCGCTCCGACAGGACCACATGCAGGGCGAGCCAGTGGATTGGCTCCCCCGGGGATGTGAACAACAGGAGTTGGAAAGATGAAAGCTACGATGACCGCACTCATCATCGCCTTCGGCGTTCTCGCAACCGCGACGGCCGCCTCCGCCGGACATTACAGCGGATGGCACCAGGGCTTCTGGCAGGAGGTCGACAACAGCTCCGGGTAACGCGGCGGAGGCGGCCGTCGCGGTTGCGAGAACGCCGAAGGCGATGATGAG
>JALUTE010000420.1 GCA_027058255.1 Methyloligella sp.
CGATGGTGAGGACGATCACGGGGCGTGGGGCGCCCTTGTTGAACGAGAAAAGCGCCTTGCGGAGTTTCGCGGCCGGTTTTACGGCGCTCTCCTGCGATTCGGAGGCCCTGCTCGCGGCCTGCTGGGCGGCAGCCCTGGCGGCGCGGCGCGCGGAGGCGATGAAGCTCTCACGCTCCGCCTCGCTGGCAGAAGGGGCGGCGCTTTCGCCTGTGGACGCGCCCTGACGGGCCATCGGCGCGGAGGCGGCGGGCGGCTCGCCGGCCGAGCTCGCGCCGGCGCCTGCGTGCGATGTAGGCGCGGCAGCAGAAGCCGATGCGGGCCGGGCGTGGGCCTGCGGGGCGGCATCGGCGGCCTGGGCAGGGGGCGTGCGGAACACGTCCGCTTCGCCGGCATTCTCGTCCGCGAGATCGTAGGCCTTTGCGGTGCCCTCCGTGGCGGGGAGCCAATCCACCTCCTGCGACGTCTCCGCCGGGGCCTGCGGGTCGCCAGACCTGCCATCGGCCTCCTGGGTGCGAGGGGGCATCGGTGCGGCCGGAGCGGGCGATGGCGCGCGTGCGGCCTCCTTGACGGCATCCATGTTCGTCTCGATGGAATCGAGGCGGCTCGCCAGGGCTTCAAGGGTGGACTGGATGGTCTCCAGGGTGCCGGCGGTGGCGCTTTCGGCCTCCGGATGGGGGCGCTCCTCGGCAAGCGCCGCGATGCGCTGCTCGATCGCCTCGAGCTGGCCCGCGATCTCGGACTCCTGGGCCGACTCCGGCGCAGGGATCGCGGCCAGGGCCTGGCCCGCTGCATCCTCGGCGACTCGGGCCATGTCCTCACGCGTTCCGGAGAGATCGCCGATCAGGCGGACCACATGATCTTCCACGGTCTCGATGCGGGCGATGTGGGTCTCGGCGCGGTCGATGGCGTTGCGCAGCTCGTCGATCTGCATCAGGACCGCCTCGATGCCCTCCTCGCCGAGCGACCTGGTCGCCAGCTCCTCCAGCCGCTGCTCGACGGAATCGAGCCGCGGCTCCAGGGCCGCGAGCACTTGCTCGCTCGGGTCGGCTGCGAGCACCTGCTCGATCCGGTTGGCGATGTCGGCAAAGCGCTCGTTCAGCCATTCGGCATCGGCGCCCATGCAGTGCATCGGCTCGCTCTCGCCACCGGCTTCGGACGCGGCGGCGGGCTGGGCCCGTGCGTCGGCATCGCCGCTCTTGCGCGCGGGTGCAGGCGCAGGCGGCGCCATGTCCTCGCGGTAGCTTTGCATCAGTGCCTCGGCGGCCCGGGGATCCCAGCCTCCTTCGCCCGCCGCCTCGCCAAGGGTGTGATCATCCTCAAAGACGGGGAGCGCCTCGCTCAAACCGTCTGCCTGGTCCGGCATCGCGTACTCCGGCTGTGCGCGTGTGTGCGAGGCCAAGGCGTCTGCATCCTCCCCCGCGAGGTCGTGCCCCAGCGCCTCGGCCCGCATGGCCAGCCGGTCGGCGCGCGCCCGCGCGGCATCCAGGGTTCGCGTCTGGCCTCTGGTGGTGGATGCGATCTGGTCGGCAATCCGCGAAAGGGTTGCCTGGAGGTCGGCCGGCGCCTGCTGCCGTGGGCTCGGTCCGCTGGAGGCGAATGGATCGTGCCCGGCCTTCTCGCCAGACGTGTCGTTCCAAGTTTCTAAGGATGTCATCTCTTTCCCCGTGGGCACTGAACAGCGAAAAGCGTTCACGATCTGCGTCGACGTGCGCCCCAGGGGAGACCTGTCGCGGCCCTCTCACTCGACCCCCGACATCCGGTCCGCTCGCATGCGCGATACTCGCATCCAGGATGTCCGCCCGCCGACGCACTGCGCGTGGCTCAGCCCGGACGCGGGTACAATTCGGACCGTCGGTGGGAGACGATCTCAGCTCGCGGTAAAGTTTCGGTAAATCCAAGCGCTTGTCGCCTCGGGATGGCGATTGCGGGCGGTGGGCCGCCGGTTCGGTGCGCCGTTCTCGCCTCCATGCGCCCCAGCGCCAGGGCACCGAAAGGCGCATGCGCCCCGAGAGCAAGGGATGTTGCGGTGCACACAGGATTTCGATAGCCTATGTTGCGTGGCAATAGGGGCTTGGGGGAGAGCTATCGATGACGGTCATGACGCGGAACGGCTATTTTTTCGAGGATCTCGAGATCGGCATGGAGGCGACCTATGCGCGCGAGGTCGTCGAGAGCGACATCAATACCTTTGCGGAGGTCTCGGGCGACAAGAACCCGATGCATCTCGACCACGACTATGCGGCCGCCACCATGTTCAAGGAGCGCATCGCCCACGGCATTCTGACCGCCAGCTACATCTCCACCGTGCTGGGCATGGAGCTGCCGGGGCCGGGCTGCATCTATGTCTCGCAGACTCTCAATTTCCGCGCGCCGGTGATGATCGGCGACGTGGTGATCGCCCGGGCGCGGGTTGAGGAGCTGTTCGCGGAGAAGCAGAGGGTCGTTCTCGCCTGTGACTGCTCGGTGGACGGCAAGCTGGTGCTGGAGGGCGAGGCCGTGATGCTGGTGCCCTCGCGCGCCGCGCAGGCCCGATAGGCCCGCCAGGCGGTCGCGCGCCCGTGTGTGCGGTAAACCAGCGCCCCCTGATGCGTCACGCGATGGGTTTCGGGGCGCGTCTGCGGGCGCACTGTGCGGCGCCGGGCTGGGCAGGGGGCTGATGGACGTCCTTCGCAGCCATCGCGACGTGCCCGAGCGTTTCAAGGGGGCCGCCCTCGCCATCGGCAATTTCGACGGCGTGCATCGCGGGCATCAGGCGGTTC
>JALUTE010000421.1 GCA_027058255.1 Methyloligella sp.
ACCATGCTGCCGCGCTCAGTCGAGCTCGTCCATGGGCCGGGCTGCCCGGTCTGTGTGCTGCCCATGGGCCGGGTCGATGACTGTGTGGCGCTCGCCGAGACGCCCGGGGTCATCTTCACCACCTTCGGCGACGCCATGCGGGTGCCGGGTTCGAAAAAAAGCCTGCTGCAGGCCAAGGCCGAGGGGGCCGACGTGCGCATGGTCTATTCGCCCCTCGATGCGCTCGCCATCGCCCGCGACAATCCCGATCGCGAGATCGTCTTTTTCGGTCTCGGCTTCGAGACGACGATGCCGAGCACCGCCATGACGGTTCTTGCCGCCGAGGCGGAGGGGATTGAGAATTTCTCCCTCTTTTGCAATCACATCACCATCATTCCGACGATCAAGGCCATCCTCGACTCGCCCGATCTGCGCCTCGACGGCTTTCTCGGGCCGGGCCATGTGAGCATGGTGATCGGCACCCGCCCCTACAACTTCATCGCCGAGCATTACCACCGCCCCGTGGTGATCGCCGGCTTCGAGCCCCTCGACATCCTCCATGCGCTCTGGATGGTTCTCAAGCAGATCGACGAGGGCCGGGCCGAGATCGAGAACCAATATGCCCGCATCGTGCCCGAAGAGGGCAATGCCGTTGCGCTCGATGCCATCGCCCGGGTCTTCGAGCTCAGGCCCTATTTCGAGTGGCGCGGCCTCGGCTCCATCGACCATTCCGGGGTGCGCATCCGCGAGGCCTATGCGCGCTTCGATGCCGAGCGGCGCTTTTCCGTCCCCGCCCTCAAGATCGCCGATCCCAAGTCCTGCCAATGCGGCGAGGTGCTCAAGGGCGTGATCAAGCCCCGCGACTGCAAGGTCTTCGGCAACGTGTGTACGCCCGAGACGCCGCTGGGCGCGCTCATGGTCTCATCGGAAGGCGCATGCGCCGCCTATTATCAATATGGCGACCTCGCGGTGCTCGAGGCGGAGGGGGCATGATGGCCATCGCCAGCGCGAAATCCGGCCCCGACAGGCAACGCGCCGGGCACGGGCACGAGCACCAGAATGCGCGCGAGCACGAGAACGCGCACGATCGCGAGCACCGGCCCGAGGCGCCTGCCGTCAAGCCGCGCAAGAAGGTCGCGGGCTCGGTCGTAACGCTCGCCCATGGCAGTGGCGGCAAGGCCATGCGCGATCTCATCGACGACGTGTTCGTCGGCGCCTTCGACAATGCCCTGCTCGCCCCTCTCGACGACCAGGCGCGCATGCCGCTCGAAGCGCTCACGGCCGCGGGCGACCGGCTCGCGCTCACCACCGATTCCTATGTCGTGGACCCGATCACCTTTCCCGGCGGCGACATCGGCAAGCTCGCGGTCTGCGGCACGGTGAACGACCTCGCCATGGGTGGCGCCCGGCCGCTCTGGCTCACCTGTGCGGTCATCATCGAGGAGGGGCTCGCCATCGAGACCCTGCGCGCCATCACCGCGTCCATGGCCGAGGCGGCGCGAGACGCCGGAGTGGCGATCGTCACGGGCGACACCAAGGTCGTCCACAAGGGGGCCTGCGACAAGCTCTTCATCAATACTGCGGGCGTCGGGGTCATCGCGCGGGAGCGCACCCTCGGCGCCGATCGCGCGCGGCCCGGCGACGTGGTGCTCGTCAACGGCCGGCTCGGTGACCATGGCGCGGCGATCCTCAACGCCCGCGGAGACATGGCGCTCTCCACACCCATCGAAAGCGACTGCGCGTCCCTCAACGGTCTCGTCGAGACGCTGCTTGCGGCTGCGCCCGGCACCCGCTTCTTGCGCGATGCCACCCGCGGCGGCCTTGCCACCGTGCTCAACGAAATCGCCACCGCCTCGGGCGTCGGCATCGAGATCGAGGAGGCCGCAACCCCCATCGCCGAGGAGGTCAAGGGTTTTTGCGAGATTCTGGGGCTCGATCCCCTCTATCTCGCCAATGAGGGCAAGCTCGTCGCCATCGTGCCGGCGGGCGAGGCGGAGGCGGCGCTCGGCGCCATGCGCGCCCATCCCCTGGGCCGCGATGCGGCCCGCATCGGCGAAGTGCGCGAAGCGCCCTGCGGCCGTGTCGTCATGCAGATGCTCTTCGGCGGGCGGCGCATTGTCGACATGCTGGTGGGCGAGCAGCTCCCACGCATCTGTTGAAGGAGGCCGCCATGCACGAGCTCGCGATCACACGCAACATCGTTGCCATCGTCGCCGAGCGGGCCGAGGGCCGGACGGTGAGGCGCGTGCGGCTGGAAGTCGGCGCGCTTTCCGGCGTGGTGCCCGAGGCGATCCGCTTCTGCTTCGATGTGGTGGCAAGGGGAACGGTACTCGAGGGCGCCGAATTGGAGATCATCGACGTGCCCGGGCGCGGGCGGTGCCGCTCATGCGGCGAAAGCGTCGCCCTCGAAGGGCTCATCGGGCGGTGCACGTGCGGCTCGAGCGCCCTCGACATCGTCGCGGGCGAGGAGCTCAAGATCAAGGACATGGAACTCGACATGGCAGCGAATGTGGAGACGGCGTGATGTGTGGAACATGCGGTTGCGGAGAGAAAGAGGGCGCGGTGGTGATCAATCTGGAGACGGGCCGCCACAGCCATGTCGGCCCGGCGGCGGACGGGGGCGCCCCCCACCAGGCCGCCGGCGCGCCATCGCATGCCCACAATCGCGGGCATGACCACGGCCATCACCACCATCATGATCACGGTCATGGCCACCATCATCCTCATGGCCACGAACACCACCACCATGACCACGGCCACGATGACGGCAACCTTCAC
>JALUTE010000422.1 GCA_027058255.1 Methyloligella sp.
GCCCGTGGGCGGGGTCGCGCCCTCGCCCACGGGCTTGTCCATCTCCGGCCTTGCCACCTCCGGGCGCACGGCAAACCATTTGTAGAGCGCCGGCAGCATGATGAGCGTGAGCAAGGTGGATGACGCCAATCCGCCCACCACCACGGTCGCAAGCGGGCGCTGCACCTCCGAGCCGATGCCGGTCGAGAGCAGCAGCGGAATGAGGCCGAGGCTCGCCACCGTCGCGGTCATCAGCACCGGGCGCAAGCGCAACATGGCCCCCAGCTCCACCGCCTCGTCTATGGGCATGCCGTCACGGACCAGGCGGTTGAAATAGGACACCATCACGACGCCATTGAGCACCGCGACGCCGAAGAGCGCAATGAAGCCCACCGACGACGGCACGCTCAGGAACTGGCCGGAAAAGGCCAGCGCGAAAATGCCGCCGATCAGGGCGAATGGAACGTTCAGCATGATCAGCAACGCGTTCTTCACCGAGTTGAACGACATGTAGAGGAGCACGAAGATGAGGCCGAGGCAGAGCGGCACCACCACCATCAGCGTGCGCTGGGCGCGCTGCTGGTTCTCGAACTGGCCGCCCCATGTCAGGAAATAGCCGGGCGGAAGCTTGACCTTCTCGGCAATGGCCTTCTGCGCCTCCAGGACGAACCCGCCCATGTCGCGGCCGCGCACATTGGCCTGGATGACGAGGCGCCTTTGCGCATCCTCCCGGCTCACGGTCGGGGGACCCTCGACGAGCTTGATCCTCGCCACCTGGGAGAGCGGCACCCGCACGCCGCTCGCATTCGAGACCCACAGATTGCCGATCCGTTCGGGATTGTTGCGATAGTCCTCGTCCATCCTGAGATAGACGGCGAACCGGCGCTGGCCCTCGATGATCTCGGTCACCGCCTTGCCGCCAATGGCGGTCGAGACGATCTCCATCACCTGGGCCACGTTCAGCCCGTAGCGGGCGAGCTCGTCCCGATTGGCCTCGATGACGAGCTGGGCCTCACCGCTGATCTGCTCCATCTGCACGTCGGCGGCGCCCGGGATGGTCTTGACCACGGCCTCGATCTTGCGCCCCATCTCCTGCAGAACGCCGAGATCCTCGCCGAACAGCTTGATGGCGATCTGCGCCCTGACGCCCGAGAGCAGTTCGTCAACCCGCGTTGCGATGGGCTGGGAGAAGTTCAGCAATATGCCCGGATGCTCTCCGAGGTCCTTCTGGAAAATGCGGATCAGCTCCGCCCGCGACTTGGCGGTCGTCCATTCCGCCTGGGGCTTGAGGCCGACATTGAGCTCGTTGTTCGAGATGGGCTCGGGATCGCCGCCAAGCTCCGGGCGCCCGATCTGGCTGAAGACATAGGTGACCTCCGGATATTTCAGGAGCTTGCGCTCGAGGCGCGCCGCAATCCGCTTGGACTCCTCAAGGGAGATGCTCGGATTCATGGTCACGCGAATGCTCATGGTGCCCTCGTCCAGCTCCGGCACGAACTCGGTTCCGAGATAGGGCAGCGTGGCGAGGGAGGCCGCGAGCGAGAGCACGGCGAAGACGATGACGACGAGACGCCGGCGCAGCGCGAACCGCAGCACCGGCCGATAGATCGCCTCGAGGGCACGCACGATGAAGCTCTTCTTCTCCGACATGGAGGCGGGAAACAGGATCGAGCACAGCACCGGCACCAGTGTCAGGGCCACGATGAGCGAGCCGAGCATGGCAAACGCCACCGTGAAGGCCATGGGCTTGAACAGCTTGCCCTCGACCCCCTCCAGGGTGAACAGCGGCAGAAACACGACGATGATGATGATCACCGCAAAGAAGACCGGCTGGCCCACCTCGCGCACCGCATTCAAGATCCGGTGCGACAAGGGCTCGTGCCGGTGCGGCGGCTCGGAGAGATGGCGCACGACGTTCTCCACCACGACGATGGAGCCGTCCACCATCATGCCGATGCCGATGGCGAGCCCGCCGAGGGACTGGAGATTGGCCGAGAGGCCGAACCAGCGCATCATGATGAAGGCGATGAGCATGGAGAGGGGAATGGAGGAGACAACGACCAGGGCCGAGCGGATGTTCCACAGAAACAGGGCGAGCACGATGACGATGAGGACCGCAGCCTCGATCAATGCCTTGGAGACCGTCTCCACGGCCTTCTCCACCAGGCCCGCCTGGTCGTAGACGGGCACGATCTTCACACCTTCCGGCAGGCCCTTCTGAATCTCCTCGATCTTCTCGCGAACGCGCTCGATGACGGCCTTGGTGTTGGCACCCTTGAGCTGAAGGACGATTCCCATGACGACCTCGCCCTGGCCGTTCATGGTCACCGCGCCCTGGCGAATCTCCGAGCCATAGGAGACCTCAGCGACGTCGCGCACATAGATGGGCGTGCCGTCGACCGACTTGAGGACGATGTTCTCGAGGTCCTTCAGCCCGTCGCGCCCGCCGCGAATCCAGCCGACGCCGCGCACGACAAGCTGCTCCTGGGCGCCCTCGATATACCATCCGCCGGCATTGTTGTTGTTCGCCTGGAGGGCCTCCTCCAGCTCCTTGAGCGTCAGGTTGAACTTGAACAGCTTGTTGGGGTCCACGTTCACCTGATACTGGCGCACATGCCCGCCATTGCTGAGCACGTCGGTCACGCCGGGAACGGTGCGAAGCTGGAACTTGACGATCCAGTCATTGATGGTCCGCAGCTCCATGGGCGTGCGCCCCTCGCCGACGAGAATGTATTTGTAAATCTGCCCGAGGCCGGTGGTGATGGGCC
>JALUTE010000423.1:0-2051 GCA_027058255.1 Methyloligella sp.
GTGCCACCCTACTCGGTGGTGGTCCCGGGCACGCTTCCGGGCCGCCCGCTCGCCGATGGCTCCCCGGGCCCCAATCTCTATTGCGCGGTCATCGTCAAGCAGGTGGACGCCCGCACCCGCGCCAAGACCTCCATCAACGAGCTTCTGCGCGACTGAGAGCCGCGAGATGGGCGCCCTGTCCGTTCGGACGCCCGTCGCTCGCCCGACGGGCAACGGCGCTCTGAAACGCCGGGCCATGCGGCGGGCAGGCCGTGGATCTACGCCGCATCATGGTGCTCGACGCCGCGCCGCGGCGCGCATGAGACGACGGATGGTGGGGGGCGGGTGGAGGCACGGCTCAGCCGCGGGTCGCCTGACGGCGCTGGGCGAGATAGTGGCGCGCCGCCTCCACGATGCCATCGACGATCTCCGCCTTGCTGGCGCTCCGGCGCATGGCCGCACCGGTCAGCCTGAGGCCCGAGGCGCGCGCCACGGCCCGCAGCTCCGCCTTGGTGCGCAGGGCGGAGAGCCGCCCGCGCAGCATCGCCTCGCCATGCCGGCGCAGAATGTTGACCGCGTGCAGGTCGGGCTGCCCCGCTCCCCGCGGCTTTGCCGGCGCGGTCTCGATGCGCGCAACCACGGACTGGGGATAGACGCTGAGCAGGCGGCGGGCAAAGCGGCGATTGCGCCGCGCCTCGTCGACGACGACATCGAACAGGGCGGCGATGAGCTCATGCGCCGCCATCTCCTTGTCGGGCCCGGCCATGGGTTCAGTCCTCTTCCCGGAGCGCTGCCCGGCCGCTCGCGTCAAGCGCCTCCTCCTCGGCCGCAAGCTCGGCCAGGGATACCTCCTCCCACGCCTCTTCGCGTCCGCAGGCGCCGGCATCGGACACATCCGCGCCGACCTCGTCCAGATAGGCGGGCTCCGGCGCGTCACGTGCCGACTCGAACCAGCGCAGCATCGCGCGCAGGAGATTGTCCACCTCCTCGGCCCCATCGCCGAACTTGCCCCTGAGGGACTGGGTGTTGGTGCGGAAATCCAGCGCGCCCGCAATCGCCGCGCGCATGGGCAGATGCATGCCGAGCCCCGGATAGAGGTCCTCGATCGCGCCCTTGATGCCCATCTGGAAGCTGTTGTTGCTGCGCACCCTGTTGGCGAGAACCCGCACGCTCTTGGCCGGGTCGATGGCCCGCAACTGCTCGATGAACCAGCCCACATTGTCCTCTGCCGTGGGGTCGGGAATGTAGGGCACGAGCACGTGATCGGCCGCCCTGAGCGCGCCCCAGGCGACGTTCGAGAGGCCCGGCGGGCAGTCCATGAGCACGATGTCGAACGCCCCGTCGAGGCTGCGCAGCAAGCGGGCAACCCGCTCCTGAAGGCGGGCGAAGGCCCCGTCGATGGTGGGGGCGGCATGCGCGCCCAGGATCAGCATCTCGCGCTCGCGGGCATCGAGATCGAACGAGCTCGGTATGGCATGGAGGTCGGGCCGGCGATTGCCGGGGGTGATGTGCACATCGCCCACATGATTGGCGATATAGGGCGAAATATCCGGCCCCGTGCCCTGCCGGCCGGCGCCGGTCCGCCCCGCGCCTGCACCGCGACCGCCCTCCTCACTCTCGCCATGAATCTCGACGAGAAGATCGCCCACGGTCCTGGCATGGCGTCGTGCCAGGCGCCAGCGCTCATGCCCCATCATGGTGATGGATGTGCTCGACTGCGCGTCCAGATCGATCACGAGGGTTCTCTGGAAGCCGAGAACGGACAGACCATAGGCGAGCATCATGGTGGTGGTCGTCTTGCCGACGCCACCGCGACGGTTGGATATGGCGATGAACCTGGTCATGAAACGATCCCCCGCTGATGATTCGGCCCGGGCCGAATGCGGGAGAGACTAACGGATAAGGGGGATCGAAGCGAGATCCAAAGGCTTGGCCCGGCGGTCTTTTGCCTTGATCACACGCGGCGATGGCCTACACTGCGCCGCGCCTAGCGCACGGGGAAGTGTCAGACAATAACAGGAGTCGAAGGAATGCGTGTTCTAGCTCTGGTTGCAGGTTTTCTTGCCGCGGGA
>JALUTE010000423.1:2061-2745 GCA_027058255.1 Methyloligella sp.
TGCCGCGTACACGGCAAGAAAGCCCCTGATCTCGTCATCCTCACCGAGGGAACCTATCTCAAGTTCACGGGCAAATGCAGCCTCGTGCGCTCGGTCGTCAAAGGGCGTGTGGCCATTCGCAATGTCGGCGAGGCGCCGGCCAAGCTGCTGGTGGCGAGCCCGCTCATCAAGGTGTTCGACGCGACACGGCGCAACATGAAGGATGCGGACCGCAAGCTCAACCGGCTCCAGCCGCGCGAGACGCAGACGACGCGGGTCGCCATCGGCCGGCTGCAGAGCAAGAAGGGCTACAAGGGCCTCAGGCGCTTCATCGTCATGGCCGATCCCTTCCGCAAGATCGAGGAGTGCAACGAGCGCAACAACACCCAGTATGTCTGGGTCCGCGTCAACTGCAAGTGATCCCGAGGGGGCATGTGCGCCCGCAAGACGCACGCGCCCCGCTCTCGGATTTCGGGCGGGCGCTCCTCCTCGGGGCGCCCGCTGCTCGTCTCGCCTCCCCGCCGAGGCGGTGCGCCCCCCTACTCGCCCGTGACGACCTCGATCTCCCGGGCCTCGCCAATGCCGACGGCAAAGCTGCGGCGGAACGTGCCATCGCCATGGTGGGCGAGAACCCGATAGCGCCCCGCCGCCAGAATGTGGGTCGGCAGCGCGCCCGCGCTTTCCTTCACCACCCGGCCCGCCGGG
>JALUTE010000424.1 GCA_027058255.1 Methyloligella sp.
CACATAGGCCCCCTTGCCGATGGTGACAGGCGCCACCAGCGCGCTGTTGGATCCGATGAAGGCGCCCTCCTCGATCACCGTCTTGTGCTTGAACACGCCATCGTAATTGCAGGTGATGGTTCCGGCACCGATATTGGCGTCCCGGCCGATCTCCGCATCGCCGATATAGGTCAGATGGTTGACCTTGGCGCCCTCGGCGAGCGTGCCATTCTTGATCTCGACGAAATTGCCGACCCGCGCGCCGGGGCCGACCCGGCTGCCGGGCCGCAAGCGCGCATAGGGACCGACGGTTGCCCCTTCGCCGACCTCGGCCTCCTCGAGATGGGAGAAGGCGCGAATGCACGCCCCCGCCTTGACGCGCACGCCGGGGCCGAACACCACATGGGGCTCTATCGTCACATCCGTGCCGAGCTCGGTATCGAAACTGAGGAAGACCGTCTCCGGCGCGGTGAGCGTCACCCCTGCCTCCATGGCCTGGCGGCGCGCCCGCGCCTGCCAGATCGCCTCGGCCGCGGCAAGATCGGTGCGCGCATTCACGCCCAGCACCTCCTCCTCGGCGCAGGCGATGGCCGTGCAATCGAGCCCCTGGGCGCGGGCGAGCGCCACGGCGTCGGTGAGATAGAACTCGCCCGCCGCGTTTTCATCGCCAATGGCATCGAGAAGCGACAGCAAATGGGCCGTGCGAAAGGCCATGACGCCGGAATTGCACAGGCGGATGGCACGCTCTTCCTCGCTCGCGTCCCGTGCCTCGCGGATGGCGAGAAGGGTGGCCTGCCCGTCCTGCATGGGGCCGGCGAGAATCAGGCGGCCATAGCCGGCCGGATCGGGCGCCTCGAAGCCGAGCACCCCCACATGCGCGCCATCGTCGAGCGCCGCGCGCAAACGCTGCAGGGTCTCGACGCGCACCAGCGGCGTGTCGCCATAAAGGACGAGAAGCTCGCCCTCGCCCGCCGCCGCCGCCTCGAGAACGGGGCGGGCGGCCAGCACGGCGTGGGCGGTGCCGCGACGCTCGGCCTGGGTAAAGAGGCGTGCATCGGGCGCCTCGGCGGCGATGAGAGCGCGCACCTCGTCCATATGGGGGCCGACGACGACGGCCAGGCGCTCCGGCGCCAGCGCCAGCGCCTGGGCGAGCACATGGCCGATGAGCGGCCTGCCGGCCAGCGGATGCAGCACCTTCGGCAATGCGGAGCGCATGCGCGAGCCCTCGCCCGCGGCCAGGATGATCACAGTCAGGGATCGTTCGCTCATGCTGCCTCGCTCGGCCCGCCGTCCGTCCGGTCTCAATGGGCCGCGCAGCAAATGCCGCGCCAGCCGCTGCCCCGGCGGTGAATGGCGGTCTGTTTAACGGATCGGGCGCGGCAAGGCCATAGGCCGCGGCGCCCGGTGCCG
The DNA here is from genome assembly GCA_027058255.1 of Methyloligella sp. GTDB lineage: Bacteria > Pseudomonadota > Alphaproteobacteria > Rhizobiales > JALUTE01 > JALUTE01. The sequence continues at coordinate 1,390 of JALUTE010000424.1, forward strand.
GGTGCCGCTCCACAACTTATCCACCCTGTGGCCGCGCGGGCGGGAATGCGATTGACCCGTTCCCGCGACTCACCGCAGCTTGGATGCATATGCGGGGGATTCAGTGGACCATGGTGCGGGTATGAGCCAAGCGGCGAGGAGGGGCGAGGCCCCGACAGGGACCAAGCAAGAGGCGAGGAGGGGCGAGGCCCCGACAGGGACCAAGCAAGCGGCGAGGAGGGGCGAAGCCCCGACAGGGACCAAGCAAGCGGCGAGGAGGGGCGAAGCCCCGACAGGGACCAAGCAAGAGGCGAGAAGGGGCGAGGCCCCGACGGGGGCGATGGGAGACCGGTCGGACATGGACCAAGCCAAGGATCGCAGGCGAGCGGGGCTTTCCGCGGCGGGGAAGGGTGACCCCATCTTCCATGGTGAGACGGCACGGGCGCCCGGACGGCCAACCCTCGCAAGCCCCCCGGGAGGGGCGGCCGCGCTGGCAGGGCGTGGTGCGCACGGACGGCGCACATCGCCCGCATCGCGGCTCTATGTCACCCTCTGGGTCTTGCTTGCCATCGGCGCGTCGGCCTATGCGGCCGTTCTCGGCCTGCGGATCGTGGCCGAGGGACGGCTCGCCGCCAATGCGGGTGTCTCCGAGGCGCAGCGGCGCGCACTCGCCGATGTGCTCGCGCCCACGATCGAGGGCATGCGGGCCGAGCTCGCCAGCCTTCGCAACGCCACGCAAGACATGCGTTCGCGCCTCTCTGAACTGGAGACGGGCGTCGTGCGCCTGCGTGAGGTCACGGAGCAGCTCAGGCTCGAGGACCGGGCCATGGTCGCGCGGGTGAGCGCGCTCGAGTCGCGTTTCGGCCCGGCACTTCTCTCCTCCGCCTCTCTCGCTCCGACCAAGGCGCGCAAGAAGGCGCGCAAGCGCGGCAAGGCGGCGGCCAAGCCCGGCGGCAGCATCGCCGGCGTGGTCATTGACGAGGCCGATCTGGTTCTCGGACCTGAGGCCGTGCGCGAGAGCCTCACCATGGCGTTGCCGCAAGCGCTGAGCGAGGGGGCCAGGCCCGGCGGACGGGCGGGCAAAGGCGCACGCAAGGTCGCGGCGCGCACGAGCCGGGCGGTGAAGGCGCCAGCCCGCCGCTATGGCATCGAGATCGCCAGGGCCCCGACCCTCGAGGGCCTCAGACTGAGCTGGGCGCTTCTGGGCGAGAAACACGCCGACCTGCTGCGTGGGTTGCAACCGCGCTATGTGGGAGGCAAGGCCGGGCGCAGCTTCGCACTGGTCGCCGGGCCGTTCGCCAGCAAGAGCCAGGCGGACCGGCTCTGTGCCACGCTCGCCTTCAAGGGGCTCTCTTGCTCGCCGACGCCATTT
>JALUTE010000425.1 GCA_027058255.1 Methyloligella sp.
CGGCGCCAGGCGCTCCGCCACCCCCAGCCTTTGCAACAGCCGCACGCCATTGGGCCCGAGCTGAATGCCGGCCCCGGCCTCGGAGAATGCGGACCGGCGCTCCAGCACCAGCACGCCGCGCCCCACACGCGCAAGTGCCAGCGCCGCCGACAGCCCGCCAATGCCGCCGCCCGCGATCAGAATGCGGTCATGCGCATGCACGCTGCCTGCCTTTCTCGGATGGCGCTGCGGCCCGCCCGCGCCCGGCACGCGGCACCGGACACCCGGGCTCAGGCCGGCTCCTTGTCGGCCTCGAAGAGGCAGGTGGGCGGGTCGGTATCCTCCGGCCCGAGCTTGGGATCGAACACATAGAGGGTGGAGCAATAGGGACAGACGATCTGCGTATCGGCGCCCATATCGAGGAAGACATGCGGATGATCGAAGGGCGGCCGCGCGCCCATGCACTGGAACTCCTTGACGCCGATGAAGATCTTCTCGACGCCCAGATCGTTGACGAAATGCGGAATCACATGCTCGGCCATGGCGGCTCCTCGATCTTGTCGCCCCTGCGCTTGGCCGCGAGCATAGCGCCGGGGCGCGAGGAATGGTAGCGGTTGCAGCCGCGAGGGCGGCGTGACATTTGTCGCAGCGGACCGGAGAGGCAGAGGGGGCGGGAGACGTGCACAGCTTCGATTCGGCGGGCGTTCGGATCGCCTATATCGACGAGGGGCCGCGGGATGGCGAGCCGGTGCTCCTCATCCACGGCTTTGCCTCCAATGTGGCGACCAACTGGATCGGGCCGGGCTGGGTGCGCACCCTCGCCCGTGCCGGCTACCGGGTCGTCGCCTATGACAATCGCGGCCACGGGGAGAGCGAGAAGCTCTACGACGAAGCCCTGTACGGCGCGCCCCTCATGGCCGAGGACGCCGTGCGCCTGCTCGACCATCTCTCCATCGCCCGCGCCCATGTGATCGGCTACTCCATGGGCGCGCGCATCACCGCCTTTCTCGCCATGCGCCACGGTGCCCGGGTGGCGAGCGCCGTCTTTGCCGGCCTCGGCATCAACATGGTCGTCGGCCTGCCCGGCGCCCGTCCCATCGCGGCCGCTCTGCGCGCGCCCAGCATCGAGGATGTGACCAATCCGGCCGCCCGCTCCTTCCGCGCCTTCGCGGACCAGACGGGCAGCGACCGCGAGGCCCTGGCCGCCTGCATTCTCTCCGCCCGCGAGAAGGTGCGCCCGGACGAGCTGGCCACCATAGGCGTTCCCGTTCTCGTCGCCGTCGGCACCGAGGACGTCATCGCCGGCTCCGCCCGCGAGCTTGCGGCCCTCATCCCCGGCGCCGAGGTGCTCGATATACCCCGCCGCGATCACATGAAGGCGGTCGGCGACACGGTCTTCAAGGAGGGCGTTCTCGCCTTCCTGCGCCGCCACCCCATGGGCGGTTGACGCGCAACCCACCTCGGCGGCGCCGTCCCCCGCATTCCGCCGGACCGTATCAGGACGCGCTCCGACTCTCGTCCGAGGCGGAGATGGGAGCCGGCACGCGGCAGAAGCCCTGCGGCGGCACGTCGAGGGCCGCGTTGAACTTGCTCGACATGTTCTGGAACGCGATGAGCCCGGTGAGCTCCACGAGGGCATCCTCATCGAAATGCGCCTTGAGCCGCTCCATGAGCCCCTCGTCCACCACGCCATCCGTGAAGGTCATCGCCTCCGCATAGGCGAGCGCCGCCCGCTCGCGTTCATCGAAGAGATCGCTTTCGCGCCAATGGTCGAGCGCGGCGAGCTTGTCCTCGCTCACGCCGCGCTTCAGCATGGTCTCGGCATTGATGTCGATACAGAAGGCGCAGTGATTGATCTGAGAGACCCGCACCGTGAGCATGGACCGGAGCGCGGGCGCAAGCGGCGAGCCTCTCCTATCGAGCGCCCCATAGAGAAGCGCGAGCGCCGCGAACACCCATGGCGAGCGCGCCCAGAGAAGCCCCGGCTCCAGAACCTTTCCATAGCGCCGCCTCTGGTTCCAGAAGAAGAGGCGCACGAACCACGGATAGTCCGAGAGCGGCTTGGGCGAGACATGCATGGCGACAGAACCCCCCGGGGACGCGTATCGCATATGGTGCGCTCCTCCACCTTAGGCTCCGCCGGCAGGCGGCGCACACAGGTGGCGCGCATGAATGGCACGAAGAAGCCATGGGCGCGAGCGCAAATGGGCCGGGATGAACCGCCCGTCTCCTTGACTCACGTCAACAAACCGCATGGCTTGAGGTCACGATGGCGTGATAGCACAGAGGGAGCCACCTGCCCCGGAGAGCGCCGTGCAGCACAAGCCCAGAGCCTCGCTCGAGCCGGCCCGCCAATCCGCCCGGAACGGGCCGCGCGCGCGCTCATGGCAGCGGATCGGCGCCCTCATCGCTCTGCTCGGCGCCCTTCTCCAGCCCCTCTCCGCCGCCGCGGCCCCGCCGACGGGCGTGCGCGCCACTCCCTGTCCGCGCGCGGGCCTCGTCGCGGCCGCCTCCAGTCTCCGCTTCGCCATGCCTGCGCTTGCAAGCGCCTTCCGCGCCCGCACCGGCTGCCGCCTCGCCATCTCCTTCGGCTCGTCCGGCACCATCGCCCGCCAGATCCGCCAGGGCGCGCCCTACGCCCTCTTTCTCTCCGCCGACGACTCCTACATCAAGGCCCTGGAGAAAGACGGCCTCGCCAAGGCGCCTGCGAGCCTTTATGCCCTCGGCCGCCTCGCGCTCTTCGCTCCGAACGGTTCGCCG
>JALUTE010000426.1 GCA_027058255.1 Methyloligella sp.
GCGCTCTACAATGGCGACACCGTCTATGCCATCGAGAAGGGGCGGCTCGCGGCCCGCAGGGTGACGGTTGTGGGCGCCGCCGGCGACGACATTCTGGTGACCGGCGCCCTTCGCCCCGGCGAGCGGGTGATCCGCACGCGCCTCTCGGCGCCCGGGCCGGGGCTCAAGGTGCGTGAGGTTGATGAGGGCACCGGAGGCGCGCAGGCCAAGCGCACGGGGAAGCACGGTGCCTGAGCAACGCCCCCAGAGCCATGGCCTGATCCGCCTGTTCGTGCGCCATCCCACCGCCTCCAACCTTCTGATGGCGGCCCTGATCCTGGCCGGGCTCTTCAGCGCCTGGCGTCTGAACACCCAGTTCTTCCCCACCATCAACGTGCCGGTCATCACGGTGAGCGTCGTCTGGCCGGGCGCGAGCGCAGAGGACGTGGAGAAGAACATTCTCGATGCCCTGGAGCCGGAGCTGCGCTTCCTGGACGATGTGGACGAGGCCACCTCCATCGCCCGCGAGGGCGTCGGGACCATATCGCTGGAGTTCTACTCCAACGCGGACATGCAGAAGGCCCAGTCCGACGTCGAGCAGGCGGTCGCCCAGGTCACCACCCTGCCGGAGGACTCCGAAGAGCCGGTCGTGCGCCGCGCCGTCTTCTACGAGCCCGTGGCGCGCATTGCCGTGACGGGCCCCTTCTCCGAGCAGGTCATCAAGGGCTGGGCCAAGCAATTGCGCGACCGCCTGCTCGCGGCCGGCATCGACCGGGTGACCTTCGTCGGCCTGCGCGATGAGGAGATCTGGGTGCGGGTGCGCGAGCGCGAGCTGCGCCGCCTCGAGCTCTCCCTCGACCGGGTGGCGGCCCGCATCCGCGACGAGACCCGCGATCTGCCCTCCGGCACCCTCGAGGGCGAGGCCGAGGTGCAGCTTCGCGCCCGCGCCGAGCGCAAGACGCCCGAGGCCCTGCAGAAGATCGAGATCAAGGCCCTGCCCGAGGGTGGCAAGGTGTTCCTGAAGGACATTGCCAAGGTCGAGACCCGCTTCGATCGGGACGGGGTGCAGGGGCTCTTTCGCGGGCGCACCGCCATCGAGCTCGACGTGTGGCGGGCGCTCTCCGCGGACACGCTGAAGACCATGGAGGTGCTGGAGACGACCATCGCCAGGCTGCGACCGACCCTGCCGCCGACCCTCACGGTGGAGGTCTATGACGTCAAGGGCAAGTTCGTCGTCCAGCGGCTCGGCATCCTGATCAAGAACGGCCTCACGGGGCTCGTTCTGGTGCTGATCATCCTCTTCGTCTTCCTGAACGCGCGCATCGCCTTCTGGGTGGCGGCGGGCATTCCGGTCGCCTTTCTCGCCACCCTCGCCGTCATGCTGGTGAGCGGCCAGTCCATCAACATGGTCTCCATGTTCGCCCTCATCATGATGCTGGGAATCATCGTGGACGATGCCATCGTGGTCGGCGAGCACACGGCGACCCGCCAGGCCCTCGGGGACACCCGCCTCGAGGCGGCCGAGCGCGGCGCGAGCCGCATGCTGCGCCCCGTGCTGGCAGCGACTCTCACCACCCAGGCGGCCTTCTTTCCCATCTTCCTGGTGCGCAAGCAGATCGGCGACGTGATGGAGGCGATCCCCCTCGTCGTGACCGCCGTGCTGATCGCGAGCCTCATCGAGTGCTTTCTCATCCTGCCGGGCCATCTGCGCCACGGCTTCGGCAAGATCAAGCGCGAGCCGGGCCGCTTCCGGGCCTGGTTCGACGGCCGGCTCGATGCCTTTCGCGATGGGCCCTTCCTGCGCTTCGTGGGCCTCGCCTATCGCTGGCGCTACACCACCGTCGCCTTCACCTTCGCGGCCCTGGCCTTTTCCATCGGCCTCGTCGCGGGCGGGCGGATCGGCTTTCACTTCTTCCCCTCGCCCGAGCCCGAGAACATCTCGGCCCATGTGGTTTTCGCCGCCGGCATGCCGCGCGAGGCGCAGAAAGCGGCCATGCTGCGCATCGAGGGCGCGCTCTATGACGCGGAAAAGGCGCTCCTGGCGGACGGAGAGCCGGCCCGCAAGGCCGCGCAATCGCGCGCGAGCGGCGATGGGGAGGCGGGCGGCCCAGCGGAGGCGAAGGACGACTGGCGCAGGGCGCTCGAGCATGCGGCCCGGCGGATCGTGCCGAGCGGCCTTGCCTGGGGTGCGCGGGAGGGCGCGGCCGAGCCCCGCCTTGTCGTGGCGGCCTTCATCGCCCTCGGCGAGTCCGGGCGCAGCCGGGGCGACAATCTCGGCCAGATCCAGGTCCAGCTCACCGCCAGCGAGGAGCGCAGCATTCCCACGAAGCGCATCCTCGCCGCATGGCGCGCCCACATGCCGAAGATTCCGGGCGTCGAGCGCGTGGCCGTGGTGGGCCGGCGCGGCGGCCCGCCGGGGCGCGATGTGGACGTGCGCCTTCTGGATGCGCCCATCGAGGTGCTCAAGAGGGCCTCGGACGATCTGAAGACGGCGCTCGCCGCCATACCGGGCGTCACCGCCATCGCCGACGATCTGCCCTATGGCAAGCCGGAGCTCATTCTCGAGCTCACCCCCCGGGGCACGGCGCTCGGCTTCACCAGCCAGAGCATCGGCGCCCAGCTTCGCAACGCCTTCGAAGGGGCGATTGCCACGCGCTTTGCCCGCGGTGATGAGGAGATCACCGTGCGCGTGCTGCGCGAGCAGGAGTTTGGCGGGATCAACGATCTGAGGCAGCTCTATCTGCTGACGCCCGCCGGCACGCGCGTGCCCCTGCCCGAGGTGGTGACGGTCTCGGAAAAGCGCGGTTTCGCCGTCATCCAGCGCCGGGACGGGGTGCGCACCGTCGCGGTGACCGCCGATCTCGACTATGAGGTGACGAGCACGCCGGAGGTGCTGGAGGAGCTCGAGCGCACCGTCATGCCCCGCATCACCCGGACCCACGGGGTGCACTACGCCTTCAAGGGCCGGGCGGAGGAGCGGGCCGAGAGTTTTGCCGATCTCGGCTCCGGCGGCATTCTGGCGCTCGCGCTCATCTACATCATCCTCGCCTGGGTGTTCGAGAGCTACGCCAAGCCCATCGCCGTCATGGCCATCATTCCCTTCGGAATCGTCGGCGCCATCCTCGGCCATCTCGCCATGGGCCAGGAGCTGACCATCATCAGCCTCATCGGCCTGCTCGGCCTCTCGGGCATCCTGGTGAACGACTCCATCATCCTGGTGAGCCAGGTCCAGAAACGGCTGGAGGCCGGCAACAGCCTCGCCGAGGCGGCGATCGGCGCCTCGCGCGACCGGTTGCGGGCGGTGTTGCTCACCTCGCTCACCACCATTGGCGGCCTGCTTCCCCTCATGTTCGAGACCAGCCGCCAGGCCCAGTTCCTCATTCCCATGGCCGTGACCCTCGTCTTCGGGCTCGCCGCCGCGACGGCGCTGGTTCTGGTTCTGGTGCCGGCGCTCATGGGCGTCGGCGCCGATATTGCGCGCCTTGCCCGGGCCCTGGCGCGCTGGCTCGCCAATGGCCGGGCGGCCGGCACGCCCGGCGCCGCGGCCCGGGGGGGCGCCGAGTAGCGGCCATGCCCGAGCTTCCCGAGGTCGAGACCGTGCGCCGGGGGCTGGAAGGGCCGCTCACCGGCGCCCGCATCGCCCATGTGGACCAGCGCCGACCGGATTTGCGCTTTCCCTTTCCCGAGGATTTCGCCGCGCGCCTTGCAGGACGGCGCATTCGCGGCCTCGGCCGGCGCGCGAAATATCTGCTCGTGCACCTCTCGGACGGTCAGGTGCTGGCGATCCATCTCGGCATGAGCGGGCGGCTCTTGCTCGCGCCTGCCCGTGGCGGCGCCGGCCGGGCGGTCGGGCGTTTCGCACGCCGCGTCGGAGGGGGAGGTGCAACTCAGGGCGATGCACGGCATGTGCATGTGGTCTTCGACCTCGGCGATCGCGGCCGGCTCGCCTATTGGGATGCCCGTCGCTTCGGCTACATGCTGCTCCTGCCCGGCGGGGCAATGGCCACGCATCCCCGTTTCGCCCATCTCGGCGTCGAGCCGCTCGGGCCGGATCTCACCCCGGCCTATCTGGCGCGAAGCGCCGCGGGCAGGCGGGTCGATCTCAAGACCCTGCTCATGGACCAGCGCATCATTGCGGGGCTCGGCAACATCTATGTCTCGGAGGCGCTGCACCGGGCGCGCCTCTCGCCGCTGCGGCCCGCCGCCTGCCTTGCCCGCCGCGATGGCCGGCCCGCGGCCTGTGCGGGCGCCCTCGTGCGCGCCATTCGCGCGGTTCTGGAGGACGCCATCGCCGCGGGCGGCGCGACATTGCGCGACCATCGCCGGGCCGATGGCACGCTCGGCTATTTCCAGCACGCCTTCGCCGTCTATGGGCGCGCGGGCGATCCGTGCCCGCGGGCGCGGTGTCGGGGCCACATCCAGCGCGTGCGACAGGGCGGGCGTGCGACTTTCTATTGCGTTTCCTGCCAACGATAGGGCACACCGGAGCGGGCAACGCGAATCAGCGATCCATGCGGCAATATCGGGGGACGAGCCATGGCATATGAGAACATCATCGTCGAGACGCGCGGGGCCGTCGGGCTGATCACCCTCAACCGCCCGAATGCGATGAATGCGCTGAACTCCGGCCTCATCCGGGAGCTCGGCCAGGCGCTCGATGCCTTCGAGGCCGATGACGGCGTGCGTTGCCTCGTCATCACGGGCTCGGAGAAGGCCTTTGCCGCCGGGGCCGACATCAAGGAGATGCAGTCCAAGAGCTTCATCTCCGCCTATCGCGAGGACTTCATCGGCTCCTGGGACCGTGTGGCGCGCTGCCGAAAGCCGGTGATCGCGGCGGTGGCGGGCTATGCGCTCGGGGGGGGCTGCGAGCTCGCCATGATGTGCGACTTCATCATCGCCGCCGAGACCGCCAAGTTCGGCCAGCCCGAGATTCAGCTCGGCATCATGCCGGGCGCCGGTGGCACCCAGCGCCTGACGCGGCTCATCGGCAAGGCCAAGGCCATGGACATGGTGCTGACGGGCCGGCAGATGGATGCCGCCGAGGCCGAGCGGGCGGGGCTGGTCTCCCGCGTGGTGCCCGCCGACGATCTTCTGGACGAGGCGCTGAAGGTGGCCGCCAAGATCGCGGAGTTCTCCGCGCCCATCGTGGCCATGGCCAAGGATGCGGTGAACCGGGCGCTGGAGACCACGCTCGCCGAGGGCATCCGCTATGAGCGCGCGCTCTTCTATGCCATGTTCGCCACCGAGGATCAGAAAGAGGGCATGGCCGCCTTCGTGGAGAAGCGCACGCCCCAGTTCAAGCACCGATAGGTTGTGGGGCGAGGCGGCGGCCGATGCTTGGCGCGGTGGTGGATGGCCGCAGGCGCGCCCGCCGGGCCCGGCCATGTGGCGAGAGGGCGCACCGCGCGGCGCTTGTAAAGCGCGCAGCCGCAGCCTATAAGGCCGCCATCACACACGCGGACTTCAAGGCGCGCGTCTCGGGAGGGCGAGGTTTTCCCGGGCGGCGCCGTTCCGGTGGGCGGTCCCACTTTCGCGAGAGGGGCCGTCTCGCGCGTCCGCGGAGGCTCAACCGGAAAACGGAGAGACGTTCCATGGCCTTGCCGACCTTCACCATGCGCCAGCTCCTCGAGGCGGGCGTGCATTTCGGACATCAGACCCACCGCTGGAACCCGAAGATGGCGCCCTTCATCTTCGGCACGCGGAACAAGATTCACATCATCGACCTTGCCCAGACCGTGCCTCTTCTGCACCAGGCGCTGGTCGTCGTGTCCGACACCGTGGCGCGCGGCGGGCGCGTTCTGTTCGTGGGCACCAAGCGCCAGGCCTCCGAGGCCATCGCCGATGCGGCCAAGCGCTGCGCCCAGTATTACATCAACCATCGCTGGCTCGGTGGCACGCTCACCAACTGGAAGACGATCTCCATCTCGATCCGCCATCTGCGCGAGATCGAGGAGCTGATTGCCGGCGACACCCATGGCCTGACCAAGAAGGAGCTCTTGAGGCTGACGCGCGAGCGCGACAAGCTGGAGCGGGCGCTCGGCGGGATCAAGGACATGGGCGGCCTGCCGGATCTGCTGTTCGTCATCGACACCAACAAGGAGGCCATCGCCGTCGCCGAGGCGAAGAAGCTCAAGATTCCCGTGATCGCCATTGTCGACACCAATACGGACCCCGATCCCATCGACTATCCGATTCCGGGGAACGACGATGCCGGCCGGGCCATCACGCTCTATTGCGATCTGATCGCGCGGGCGGCGCTCGACGGCATCGACAAGGCTGCGGGCGCTGCGGGCGTCGACACCGGAGAGGCGGTGGAGCCGGTGGTGGAGCCCTTGCCCGAGGTGGAGGCTCCGGCCGAGGCCGCCGAGGCCGCGGCCGAGGAGGCACAGGCACCCGAGCTGGCTCAGGCGGACGGCGAGGCGCCTCAGGCCGAGACGTCCTCCGAGGCTCAGGCGCCGGCCGAGGGAGAGGCCGAGGCGGCGGCGGGCGATACCGCTGGTGAGGGCGCAGAGGAGACGTTCAAGGGTCTGGATGCGCCCCAGGGCGAGCCGGACGATCTCAAGAAGATCACCGGCGTCGGGCCGGCGATCGAGAAGAAGCTCAACGCCCTCGGCATTTACCACTATTGGCAGATCGCCGAGCTCGGCGAGGAGGATATCGCCCGGATCGACAAGTCTCTGAACTTCAAGGGACGCATCCAGCGTGACGACTGGATTGGCCAGGCGAAACAGTTGCGCGAGAGCGAGGCGGCCTGAGGCGCCTTGCGCCCCGGGTGCACGGCGCGGGGTGGCAGGCGCTGTCCGAGTTGGGCATCGCGGTCCTGCATACCCTTCCGCGCGGTTCCGATCGACGGGGCGTCCCGGGCCCCTTTGGGACCGCCCTCTCTCACGGGGCAGGGCAGGGGGCACCCGCGAGCGCAACCGGTTCCGGGCACGCACCGACGAAATACGAGAATTCACGCATTCGAAGAGGCACGAGACATGGCGACGATCACCGCAAGCATGGTCAAGGAGCTGCGCGAGAAGACCGGCGCAGGCATGATGGACTGCAAGAACGCGCTTGCCGAGAATGATGGCGACATGGACGCCGCGGTGGACTGGCTGCGCGCGAAGGGGCTGTCCAAGGCGGCCAAGAAGGCCGGCCGCATCGCCGCCGAGGGGCTGATCGGCCTGGCCGGCACGGACGGGCGCGGCGCCCTGGTGGAGGTCAATTCTGAGACCGACTTCGTCGCCCGCAATGCCGAGTTCCAGGCCATGGTCTCCGCCATCGCCGATCTCGCCGTCGAGGCGGGCGGCGATGTGGAGGCCCTCGCCGCGATGGAGATGCCGGGCAAGGGCGAGACGGTCGCCGAGCACATCAAGACCATGATCGGCACCATCGGCGAGAACATGAATCTGCGCCGCACGGCCGCCCTTGAGGTCGATGAGGGCGTGGTGGCGAGCTACATGCACAATGCGGTTGCCCCCGGGCTCGGCAAGATCGGCGTCATCGTCGCGCTCGCCTCCTCGGGCGATGCGGCCAAGCTCGCCGCCTTCGGCAAGCAGATCGCCATGCACATCGCGGCCACCAATCCGCTCGCCGTCAGTGCGGACGACCTCGATGCCGAGATCGTGGAGCGCGAGCGGGCGGTGCTGATGGAGCAGGCGCGCGAGTCCGGCAAGCCCGAGAACATCATCGAGAAAATGGTGGAGGGGCGGCTGCGCAAATATTTCGAGGAGGTGGTGCTGCTGGCCCAGACCTTCGTCATCGACGGCGAGAGCAAGGTCGCCGACGCCATCGAGGCCGCTGCCAAGGACGTCGGCGCGCCCATCGAGATCAAGGGCTTCGTGCGCTATGCCCTCGGCGAGGGGCTCGACAAGAAGGACGAGGATTTCGCGGCCGAGGTCGCGGCGGCAGCCTCGGGCTGAGCGCGCGCGCGTCCGGCCCGCCCAGCGTGGGCACCCATGCCGGGCGGGCCGCTCGGGCGTGCATGCGCGTGCAGGTCGAGGTTGCGCGCCGCCGGACGCGAGGGGCATCACGAGGGAGGATGCGCGATGGCGGATGCGGATGTGGCGGGGGGGGCGGCAGGCGATCCTCTCTATCGCAGGGTCCTCCTGAAGCTCTCGGGCGAGGCCTTGATGGGGGCGGGCGCCTACGGGGTGGACGTTTCCACCGCGGCGCGCATCGGCCGTGACATCCGCGCGGCGGTCCGCATGGGAGTCCAGCTCGCGCTCGTCGTCGGCGGCGGCAACATCTTCCGCGGCCTCTCCGGCGCCGCCCAGGGCATGGACCGCGCCAATGCCGACTATATGGGCATGCTGGCGACGGTGATGAACGCGCTGGCCATGCAGAACGTGCTCGAGGAGATGGGTGTCCCCGCGCGCGTCCTCTCCGCGATCCCCATGCCGACCGTCTGCGAGCCCTTCGCCCGCGCCCGCGCCCTGCGCCATCTCGAGAAAGGGCGCGTGGTGATCTTCGCGGCCGGGACGGGCAATCCCTTCTTCACCACCGATACGGCGGCGGCGCTGCGCGCTGCGGAGATGGGCTGCGATGCGCTCATCAAGGCCACCAAGGTGGACGGGGTCTATTCCGCCGACCCGCAGACGACGCCCGATGCCGAGCGCTATGAGGCGCTGACCTATTCCGACGTCCTCGCCCGCGATCTTGCAGTGATGGACGGTGCGGCGATCGCGCTTGCCCGCGACAACCATATTCCGATAATTGTCTTCTCCATCCGGGAGGAGGGCAATCTGGCGGCCGTTCTGGCTGGCCGCGGGCGCTGCACGACCATCCGCGATCCGCAGGCGGGGTGACGAACGCGTGCGCGCCGCCCCCGCGAGGACGCACTCTGGATCGAAAGGGCGCAGGAGCCCGGCCAGGAGCATCGAGACCGGGGAGGGGCAAGAGGTGCGGCTCTGTACAGTCTGGGAGGACAAGACATGACGGCGGGCAAATTCGATCTGGCCGATATCGAACGGCGGATGAAGGGTGCGGTCTCCGTCCTCAAGAAGGAGTTCGCGGGGCTGCGCACCGGCCGGGCCAATGCAAGCCTGCTCGATCCCCTGACAGTCGAGGCCTATGGCTCGCGCATGCCCATCAACCAGGTGGCCACGGTCTCTGTGCCGGAGCCGCGCATGATCGTCGTGCAGGTCTGGGACAAGTCCCAGGTCGCGGCGGTGGAGAAGGCGATCCGGGAATCCGATCTCGGCCTCAATCCCGTGGTCGATGGACAGATGTTGCGTCTTCCCATTCCCGAGCTGAACGAGGAACGGCGCCAGGAACTGGTGAAAGTGGCCCACAAATATGCAGAGCAATCCCGCATTGCCGTGCGAAATGTGCGCCGGGATGGTATGGAAACGCTCAAGCGTCTGGAAAAGAGCCACGAAATCGGCGAGGATGAGCAACACGGCCAGGCGGCCAAGGTTCAGGAGCTTACGGACAAATATATCAAGGAAATCGACGAGGCGCTGGCGCACAAGGAAGCCGAGATCATGCAGGTCTGAGCATGACGCGTCACGCACGACCTCTCCGGCAATCCTATTGAGCCGGGGGAGGAGCATTGGGGGCGGGGCCTTGCGCCGCTCGTCGCGCCGATGGCTCGGCGGCGGTGGGGAGGGCTCCGATTGATGAGGCCGGCGGGCCTCGAGGTCAGGAATGAAAGCACAGTCAGTTTCGCCGGGCACCCAGGATGGCCCGCGCCCGATCGCCGGCAATCCGGCCATGCCGCGCCATGTGGCGATCATCATGGATGGCAATGGGCGCTGGGCCGCGGCGCGGGGCCGCCCGCGCACGGAAGGTCATCGCCAGGGGGTCGAAGCGGTGCGACGGGTGGTGCGCGCGGCCAAGCTGCTCTCGATCCCCTATCTCACCCTCTACAGCTTTTCGTCCGAGAACTGGTCGCGCCCCGCCTCGGAGATCCGCGATCTCATGGGGTTGCTGAAACGCTTCGTGCGCCGGGACCTTGCGGATCTGCACCGGCAGAATGTGTGCATCCGCGTGATCGGAGAGCGCGCGGGGGTGGATGCGGAAATGGTGCGCCTGATCGAGGAAGCCGAAAGCCTGACCCGCGACAATGACGGCCTCGTGCTCACCATTGCCTTCAACTATGGCTCGCGCAGCGAGATCGCCAAGGCGGCGCGGCGCATTGCGCGCAAGGTGGCCAGGGGCGAGCTCGATCCCGACCAGGTCACGCCCGAGCTTTTCTCCAGACATCTGGACACCGCGGGTCTGCCGGATCCCGATCTTCTCATCCGCACCAGCGGTGAGGTGCGGCTCTCCAACTTCCTGCTCTGGCAGTGCGCCTATAGCGAGCTCGTCTTCCTGGAGACCTATTGGCCGGACTTCGATCAGAAGACGCTGGAGGCGGCGATTGCCGAGTATCAGGGGCGCGAGCGGCGCTTCGGGGGGCTTGCGGCGCGCTCGCCGGCTTGATCCGCGGGCTTGATCGTTGAGAGGGAGACGATCTTTTCTCGCATGCGGATCGGGGGGGGCGGTCGGACGGCGATCTGGCGATGCCGAACGGGGCGACCCCGCCGCCTGCGGACGGAAGGTGTGGACCAGGGTGGGAGCATGAGGCAGGGCGCGCAGACCGATGCGAGGGGGGGTGGACCTGCGAAGGTGCGTCTGCCCGGTGCCGCGCCGCGATCGGAGCTCGCACTGCGGCTGATCTCCGGACTGGTCATGGCAGCCCTCGCCCTGGCGCTCACCTGGGGCGGTGGCTGGTGGTTCGCGGCGCTCGTCGGCGCGGGGGCGGCGGTGCTGGGCTGGGAATGGGGACGGCTTGTCCGCGGCGTCTCCTTCGATGCGCTCGCGGGTCTGCATATGGCGGTGGGTGTCGCCGCGACGGCCTTCGCGACCGCAGGCGCGCTGCTCTGGGGGCTCGCCATCGTGGCGCTCGGGGCGCTCGCCGCTCTCGCCCTTCGCCGGGCCACGGGCGGTGGGGGCTGGTTCTCGGCGCTCGGCTTTCCCTATACCGGGTTGCCGGCGATCGCGCTCGTCTGGTTGCGGTCCGACGAGACCTTCGGCCTCGCGGCCGTGCTCTTTCTCTTCGCCGTGGTCTGGACCAGCGACAGCATGGCCTATGCGACGGGCCGCCTCATTGGCGGGCCCAAGCTCTGGCCCCGCGTCTCGCCGGGCAAGACATGGGCGGGGCTGGCTGGGGGGACGGCCTCGAGTGCACTCATGGCCTTTGCGTTCGCCCTCGCCCTGGGCGGGCCGGCATCGGCGCTGGCGCTTGCCCTGGTCGGGCTTTTGCTGGCGCTGGTCTCCCAGGGGGGCGATCTGGTGGAATCGGCCCTGAAGCGCAAATTCGGCATCAAGGATGCGAGCGGGCTCATTCCGGGCCATGGCGGGCTGCTCGACCGGGTGGACGGGCTGGTGCTCGCGGCCCTGGCGGCGGCTGTGCTCGCTCTGGCGGTCGATCCGGGCCAGCCGGGGGCGGCCTTGCTGGTCTGGAATTGAGGCGGCGGCAGGAGAGGCAGGAGAGGACGCGGATGGAGATGGCGCAAGGCATGGGTCGACGGGCGGCGGCGCCCCGCGAGGCGCAGGTCACGCCCCCGCGCACGCTCACCGTGCTGGGTGCGACCGGCTCGATCGGCCTGAGCACGCTCGACCTCGTCGGGCGCGATCCGGACGCCTTCGAGATCATCGCCCTGACGGCCCATCGCAATGTGGCGCGGCTGGCGGAGCTGGCGATCGCCCATCGGGCCAGGCTCGCGGTGATCGGCGAGGCGCATCTCTATGGGGAGCTCAAGGACCGTCTTGCCGGAACCGGCATCGAGGCGGCTGCTGGCACTGAGGCCCTCGTCGAGGCGGCGAGCCGCAAGGCCGACTGCGTCATGGCCGCCATTGTCGGCGCAGCCGGCCTCGCGCCCACCCTTGCGGCCGTGCGCCAGGGCACGCGCATTGCGCTGGCCAACAAGGAGTGCCTGGTCTCGGCCGGCATGGTGTTCATGCAGGCCGTGGCCGAGGCGGGTGCGGCGCTCATTCCGGTCGACTCGGAGCACTCCGCCGCCTTCCAGGCCATTGACGGCGCGCCGGGCGCGCTGATCGAGCGCATCACGCTGACCGCCTCCGGCGGCCCGTTCCGAAGCTGGAGCCACGCCCAGCTCGCCGCGGCCCGGCCCGAGCAGGCCCTCGCCCATCCCACCTGGTCCATGGGCGCCAAGATCAGCATCGATTCGGCGACCCTGATGAACAAGGGGCTGGAGCTCATCGAGGCCTATCATCTCTTCCCCGTCGAGGCCCATCAGCTCGATGTGGTGGTCCATCCCCAGTCGATCGTCCATTGCCTGGTGAGCTATCGCGACGGCTCGGTCCTGGCGCAGATGGCGGCGCCGGACATGCGCACGCCGATTGCCTACGCGCTGGCCTGGCCCTCGCGCATGGACGCGCCCACCGAGCGGCTGGATCTGGTGCGCCTTGCCAGCCTCACCTTCGAGGCGCCGGACGAGGAGCGCTTTCCCGCCCTGGCGCTGGCCCGCCAGGCCATGGCGGCAGGCGGCGGCGCCTGCACGGTGCTCAACGGCGCCAATGAGATCGCGGTCGAGGCGTTTCTGGCCGGCGCCATCGGCTTCCTGGATATCGCCGCCCTGGTGGCCGACACCCTGGATGCCGCCGCGGCCAAGGGCTTGTTCGCGCCGGCGCAGACATTAGATGAGGTTCTGGCACTGGATGGGCAGGCGCGTGCGCTGGCACGATCGTTGCTCGAAGGTTATGGTTAGGTGAGGGCGAAGCGCGTCGCCGCCTCGCAGGCGATGCGATGGTCTCGCCCGAGGGGGCGCCCGGGACGCGTCCGTAAGAACGCGTTCGTGAAAACGCGTTCGTGCAACACATCGCTCTCGATGGCCGATGAGCGGCGCCGGCGCCGGGCGCGCCGGTCGCGGGCCGAGCGACAAGGAGACGGAATCGCATGGAGTTTCTCGAGGCACTTGGCGGGTGGGGCCATTGGTTTCTCACATATCTCTTGCCCTTCCTGTTCGTGCTGACCGTGGTGGTGTTCTTCCACGAGCTCGGCCATTTCCTGGTGGCGCGCTGGTGCGGCGTGCATGTGCGGGTCTTCTCGATCGGCTTCGGGCGTGAGATCTTCGGCTTCAATGACCGCAAGGGCACGCGCTGGCGGCTCGCCTGGATTCCGCTCGGCGGCTATGTCAAGTTCCTGGACGACGAGAACGCGGCCAGCGTGCCGGACAGCAAGGCGCGCGAGGCCATGAGCGAGGCGGAGCGCAAGGGCAGCTTCCATGCCAAGCCGCTCTGGCAGCGCGCCGCGGTCGTGGCCGCGGGGCCGTTCGCCAATTTCCTGCTCGCCATCGTCATTCTGGCCGGCCTCTTCGCCTTCATCGGCCAGCATTTGCGCATCGCCCGCATCGATTACGTCCAGCCCGGCAGTCCGGCCGCGGCCGCCGGCCTCAAGGCGGGAGACATCGTGCGCAGCATCAACGGCCGGGAGATCAGCGGGTTCAACGAGCTGCGCCTGATGGAGCGCACCAGCACCGGCTCGCCCCTGCGCATCGTCGTGGAGCGCGACGGCCGGCTGATCGAGGTGACCGCGACGCCCGAGCCGCGCGAGATCGACACGCCCTATGGGGGGCGGGTGACCGCCGGCGCGCTCGGCATCGAGATCACGCTGCGCCCGCGCATTGGCGGCGTCCTGCCTGGCGGGGCCGCGGCCGAGGCGGGCCTCAAGCCGGGCGACGAGGTGGTGAGCATCGACGGGCGCCCGGTGACGCGCTTTCGCGATCTCCAGGAGATCGTGCGCGTGAGCGCGGGCAAGCCTCTGCTCTTCAAGTTGCGCCGCGACGGGCAAGTGATCGAGCGCACCGTCGTGCCCAAGGCGCGCAAGGCGCCGGGCAAGGGCGAGGGCATGCCCATCGGGTTCGTCGGCATTCAGGCCTGGAGCGACCCGGCGGACTGGACCTACAAGCGCTATGGCCCGATCCAGGCCCTCTGGAAGGGCACCGAGCAGACATGGTTCATTCTGACCCAGTCGGTCTCCTATGTGGGGCGGCTCTTCACGGGAGCCGAATCGACCGAGCAGCTCGGCGGGCCGATCCGCATTGCGATGATTTCGGGCGAGGAGGCGAAGGCGGGCCTGCTGAAACTTCTCAATTTCACCGCCTTGATCTCCATAAGCATCGGATTCATAAACCTTTTTCCCATTCCGCTGCTCGATGGAGGCCATCTCCTCTTCTATGCGATTGAGGCTTTTAGGGGACAGCCCCTCAGCGAAAGGGTGCAGGAGATCGGTTTCAGGATTGGCTTGGCACTGGTGCTTATGTTAATGATTTTCGCGACCTGGAACGATCTCATCTATCTGCTGGCCAGGTCGAAAAGCTGACCCGTAGGGCGCTGGCGCCAGGAGGTGCCGGTGCCTTGGGGGTGGGGCCGGGGGCGGTTGCCGAGGGATGCGGAACGCCGCGGTTGAGCGCAAGGGCAGCGCAGGGGTGATGCCATTGCGCCACAGCCAGTGGCGGAACGTATGGGGCGACACGATTCGGCCATATTGCAGTGGCCCGTTCGGCATGTGCCGCGGCGGAGCCATCCGGGGGATGGGCGTGGACGCTGGCTGCGCAAAAAACAGAGGCAATACAAGAACATGCCTTTGAGAGGGACGATGATGGGCAGGGGGATGAGCCAGGGCGTGCGCTTCGCTCTGGCGTTGCTGATGGCCGTGCCGGCCGCCGCCGTGATCCTTGCCGGGGGGCAGGTCGCCGTGGCTCAGGCCCAGGGAGTCGTGATCCGCGACATTCGGGTCGAAGGCAATCAGCGGGTCGAGCCGGAGACGGTTCGCTCCTATCTGAAATTCGCACCCGGCGATCGCTATGATCCCTATCTCGTGGACCAGTCGCTCAAGGCGTTGTTCCAGACCGGGCTCTTCTCGGATGTGCGCATCCAGCGCAGCGGGCGAATCGTGATCGTTCGCGTGGTCGAGAACCCGGTGGTCAACCGCGTGGCCTTCGAGGGCAATCGCGAGGTCGACGACAAGACCCTGCGCGCCGAGGTGCAACTCAAGACGCGCTCCGTGTTCACGCGCGCCCGCGTCCAGGCCGATGTGCAGCGCATTCTCGACGTCTATCGCCGCCAGGGTCGCTTCGCTGCCCAGGTCGAGCCCAAGATCATCGAGCTCAGCCACAACCGGGTCAATCTCGTCTTCGAGATCACCGAGGGTGTGAGCACCAAGGTCAAGAGCATCAATTTCATCGGCAACCGGGCCTTCTCCGACAGCCAGCTTCGCGACGTGATCACCACGGGCGAGACGGGCTGGTTGAGCTTCCTGAAGTCGAACGATATCTACGACCCGGATCGCCTCAATCTCGATCGCGAGCTTCTGCGCCAGTTCTATCTCAAGAACGGCTATGCGGATTCGCGCATCGTCTCTGCCGTTGCCGACCTCGATCGCGATGGCCAGGGCTTTTTCATCACCTTCACCATCGAGGAAGGCGAGCTCTACACCTTCGGCGACATTCGCGTGGAGACCAATCTCTCCTCCATCGACACCGCCGCACTGGAGGCGGACCTGCTGACCAAGCCCGGCGAGGTGTACAACGCGCTCTATGTCGACAAGTCGATCGAGAAGCTGACCCTTGCGGTCGCCTCCCAGGGCTACGCCTTCGCCCGGGTGCGCCCACGCGCCGATCGCGACCCCATCGCCCGCACCGTGTCCATCACCTATGTGATCGAGCAGGGGCCGCGGGTCTATATCGAACGTATCAACATCTATGGCAACACCCGCACCCTCGACTATGTCATCCGGCGCGAGTTCCGCCTGGCCGAGGGCGATGCTTACAACCGGCTTCTGGTGGAGCGTGCCCGCAAGCGCCTGCTGGCGCTCGGCTTCTTCAAGAAGGTCACGGTGACGCGGGCGCCGGGCAGCGCCCCCGACCGGATCATTCTCAATGTCAACGTGGTCGAGCAGGCGACGGGTGAGCTCTCCTTCGGCGCCGGCTATTCCACTGCCGAGGGCGTGATTGGCGACATCTCGATCTCCGAGCGCAACCTGATGGGCAAGGGGCAGTTCCTGCGCCTCAAGCTCGGCGGGAGCACGCGGCGTTTCCAGATCGACCTCAGCTTCACCGAGCCGCGGTTCCTCGACCGGAATCTCTCGGCCGGGTTCGACGTATTCCACAAGCAGGTCGATCTTGCCAGCCAGTCCTCCTTCCGCAGCCGCAAGACCGGCGGTGGCCTCCGGCTCGGATTTCCGATTGCCGAGCGGACCTGGATGACGACCCGCTACACCTTCGTTGTCGACCAGGTCTACGATGTGTCCCCCGGCGCCTCCCTGGCGGTCGCCCAGGCGGCGGGGACCTCCACCGTCTCCTCGGTCGGCTACACCATCGCCTACGATACGCGCAATCATCGGCGCAACCCGACCCGGGGCTACTACGCCACCTTCTCGCAGGACTTCGCCGGGCTGGGTGGCGACGTGCAGTACATCCGCACGGTCGCGGAGGCGCGCGCCTACTTCCCGCTCTATGAGAAGGTCATCCTGGTGGCCCGCCTTCTGGGCGGCTATATCGAAGGGTGGGGCGGTGACGACGTTCGCCTGATCGACCTCTTCTACAAGGGGGGCGAGACCGTTCGCGGCTTTGACAGGGCCGGCATCGGACCGCGCGACGCCGTGACGGGGGATGCGCTCGGCGGCAAGCTCTTCTATGCCGGCACGCTGGAGGTCCGCTTCCCGCTGCCCCTCATCCCGGAGGAGCTGGGCATGGGCGGTGCGGTGTTCGTTGATGCCGGCTCCCTGTCGAACAATCCCAAGAGCGTCGCCGGCGTCACGGTGCTGGACAGCGACGCCATTCGTGCAACGGCCGGCGTGAGCCTGCTCTGGGCCTCGCCCGTCGGGCCGCTGCGCGCCGACTATGCCTTCATCCTCGCCTCCGAGGACTACGACAGGGAGCGCCGCTTCCGCTTCGGGGCCTCCACCAAGTTCTGAGGGAGCGGGTACGGCCTCGCGCAGCAACCGGTGGAGCAATTGTGCCGGGCGCGCGGGTGAGGGCCGCGCGGAGCGCCGTTCGGCGGCGCTTCTGCTCCGCCAGCCATTTCGCAGCGACCCGTGCGCCGTACTGCGCTTTCCCTTGACATCGGCGCCATGGCTGTCCCATCAGCAAGACGCGCCTTCCCCGCATGGTCCGATAGCGCCGCCTGCCGGGCGCGAGGCCGGGTGCGGCGCGGACGGGGGCATGACGGGCCGGATGACGAGCCGGATGACGAGCCGGGCACGACGGAGCCGATCGCATGGAGCATCCAGGGTTCTTCGAGAGGGCGGGACCCTTCGATCTCGAGCAGGTTGCAGAGCATCTCGGCGCCGAGATCGGACGGCGCAATGGCGCGGATGGCTCCGGCGGCCAACGCGGCCGGCGGCTTGTTGACGTCCGTCCCCTCGACCGCGCCGGTCCTGAGGACCTGTCCTTTTTCGACAATCGAAAATATCTCGATCAGCTTCGCGGAACGCAGGCGGGCGCCTGTCTGGTGGCACCGCGCGATGTGGACCATGTGCCTGCGGGCACGGTGGCGCTGGTGCTGGAGGCGCCCTATCGCGGCTTCGCCAAGGCGCTCTTTCTGTTCTATCCGGGCGCACGCACGCCCCTGGTGTGGACGCTCGACGGGCAGGGCGCGGCCGGCGTGCCGACGCAGGAGGGCGCGGGCGGCGCGGCACGCATCCATCCCTCGGCGCGGCTCGAGACGGATGTGCGGATCGAGCCCGGCGCCGTCATCGGACCCGAGGCGGCCATCGGCGCCGGCACGACCATCGCCGCTGGGGCGGTGATCGGTGCCCGCGTCTGGATCGGCCGGGATGGCTATGTCGGGCCGAACGCTTCGCTCACCCACGCCCTGCTCGGCGATCGGGTGATCGTGCATGCGGGAGCGCAGATCGGCCAGGACGGGTTCGGCTTCGCCATGGGCCCCGAGGGGCATCTCAAGGTTCCGCAGATCGGCCGCGTCATCATCCAGGACGATGTGGAGATCGGTGCCGGCACGACCATCGACCGGGGCGCACTGGCGGACACGGTGATCGGCGAGGGCACCAAAATAGACAATCTCGTTCAGATCGGGCACAACGTCGTCATCGGTCGCCACTGCGTTCTCGTGGGCATGGTCGGCATTTCGGGAAGCACCACATTGGGTGATTTCGTCGTCATGGGCGGCAATTCCGGCTGTGCGGGCCATATCCATGTCGGCTCGGGCGCGCAGATCGCCGGGGCGTGCAAGGTGAACAGCGACGTGCCGGCCGGTGCCCGCTATGGCGGGGTGCCGGGGCGGCCATTCAAGGAGTGGGCTCGCGAGATCGCGACGCTCAAGAGGCTGGCTCGGCGCGGCTCCTGACGGGGCGGGGCAGTGGATGCCGCGGCCTGGCATGGATCGGGGTGCGGGCGGCGAATGCGAATGGCAGGCCGGGGCGAGGGCTTCGGGCCAGGGGTCAAGGGGACGGACATGAACGACGACGCGGACGAGAAGCGCAACCTCGCAACGGCGGATATCGGCCGCATTCTTCGACTGCTGCCCCACCGCTATCCCTTTCTTCTGGTCGATCGCATCTTCGAGATGGACGGGGATCGCTCCTGCGTGGGGGTCAAGAACGTCACCATCAACGAGCCCTTCTTCCAGGGCCATTTTCCGGACTTTCCGCTGATGCCCGGCGTGCTGATCGTCGAGGGGCTCGCGCAGACGGCCGGGGCGCTCTGCGTCCATGCGCTCGAGGAGCGGGGCGAGGTCCACGAGACCACGGCGGTCTATTTCATGACCATCGACCGTTGCCGGTTCCGCAAGCCTGTCGTTCCGGGCGACGTGCTGCATTATCACGTGGAGCGGATTCGCAATCGCGGCCGGGTCTGGCGGTTCCAGGGGGAGGCGAAAGTGGAAGGGCGGGTCGTGGCCGAGGCCCAGTTCAGCGCCATGATCGCCGACGCCGAGACCAAGCGGTAGCGGGGCACGATGGCAAACATTCACGCGACAGCGCTGGTCGATCCCGAGGCGCGGCTGGGGCCGGGGGTCGACATCGGGCCCTATTGCATCGTCGGGCCGCACGTGACCCTGGGTGATGGCGTGCGGCTGCGCTCGCATGTGGTGATCGAGGGGCGGACCAGCCTCGGCCCCGAATGCGACGTCTTTCCCTTCGCCTCGCTCGGCCATATTCCCCAGGACAAGAAATATCAGGGGGAGGAGAGCCGGCTGGAGATCGGGGCCCGCACCACCATCCGGGAATATGTGACCATGAATCCGGGAACGGAGGGCGGCGGTCTCGTCACCCGGGTGGGAAGCGACGGGCTCTTCATGGCTGGTGCCCATGTCGCCCATGACTGCCAGGTGGGCGATCATGTCATTCTCGCCAACAATGCCACGCTCGCGGGCCATGTGACGGTTGGCGATCATGTGATTCTCGGCGGGCTCTCGGCCGTCCATCAGTTCGTGCGCATCGGCGCGCATGCCTTCATTGGCGGCATGTCCGGGGTCGAGAACGATGTCATTCCCTTCGGCATGGCCTTGGGCAACCGGGCGGCCCTGTCGGGCCTCAACATCATCGGGCTCAAGCGGCTCGGCTTCGAGCGCGAGCGCATCCACGCCCTGCGCAAGGCCTATCGCATGCTGTTCTCCGACGATGGCACGCTGGCCGACCGGCTCGCGGATGTGGAGGACATGTTCGGAGACGACGAGGGCGTGCAGATGATCCTCGCCTTCATCCGCGCCGAGTCCGACCGGTCCCTGTGCGTGCCCAAGGCCGCGACCGCTTCCTGATCCATGGCGCCGCGTGCGTGCCGGGCACCGACCGCGATGGCGCGTGATCCCGCTATTGCGCGGCGCCGAGCCCCATGCGGGCGCCTTCCGACCGCCGGCCCTTGCCCCGTCTCTTGGCCGCCAGCGGCGCCATGATGACCCGCGCATGGGGATAGCGGAACTCGTCGTCGCTGTCGTCGGTCAGCTCGTTGAAGGTGGCGACCGCAAGGACGCCGAGCAGGCCCGTATTGGTCGCGGCGTCGAGGCGGTCCGCCTTGGTCTTGTTGTAGACGGCGAGGACCACGCTGCGCGGTTGATATCCCTCTCTCTCGCAGGTGACGGCGATGGTGCTGGACGCGCCGCGATAAAGCGGAACCCGCACGCGCGCCGGCGTGACGACCCGGGCTGTGTAGTGGCGGGTCTGCAAGGTGCATGTGGCGCCGGCGAACTCCTTGCCGGCCGAGTTGGGAAAGCCGCTCTCGGCCTGCTCGTAGGTCCGCACCTCCACGAGCTGGTCCCCAGCCAGGGCGGGAACGGCCTCCCCGGCCCGTCTCCGGCCCGCATAGACATCGATCCCCTCCGCACCCTTCACGGTGGGAACGATCGTGGACACTCTGGAGACAGGCAGCCCGGGCGTGGCGCACCCCGCCAGAAGAAGGACCACCCCAAACGCTGTGACAGCTCTGCGCACCATGGCCTCCCGTCATCGGTTCCATTGTTGGTTTCATCGTCCTGGCACGCTTGCGGGCCATGCGCACGGCGCTCGAACCCGCATTGCGCCGCTCAAGCAACCATGCCGGCCGAATGCTGAAACGGGGGTCGCAAATCGACTGAAACCAGGCATTGCCCCGCATGGCCCGAGCCAGGGCATGGCATAAGGATGCATGAGCGCTTCGTCAATAGTTTGCAATGTCGGACATAGTCCGTGCATCGGGCCGCAGTGGTGAACATAGACCGAACTATAGTGGAAAAAAGCATGCTGTGTATGCCGTTATACTCTAGGCCCCGTCCGGCCACCTTCGCTCGCCCGGCATGCGTTCCCGCTGCTGCGGCAGTGTGCTAAGAGCGGCAGGCGTGCAAATGTCCCGCCGCGCCGGTGCAGGCGGGTGTCCCGTCACGGCTCGGCAATCGCCGGCAGACGGTGATGGCGTGAGCGGTGGGCTCGATCCTGGCGGCATATATTGCTGCGGGGGGCGCGACACGCGGCCTTGCACCGGCTCGGCAAGGCGGCGAGCGCAAGCGGCTCGTCCAGTCCGGCGAGGACGAGGGGAGCGATGGCCATGGCGGCGGGAAAGAAGCTCGGCATACTGGCTGGCGGCGGCATGATGCCGTGCCTTGTGGCCGAGCGGGCCGAGGCGGCGGGCCGCCCCGTCCATATCGTCGCCCTGGAAGGCGAGGCGGACAGGGCCATCGAGCGGTTTTCGCATAGCTGGGTGAAATGGGGCGAGATCGGCCGTATGCTCCAGGTCCTGGCCCGGGCCGGTTGCGACGAGCTCGTCATCATTGGCAGCGTCAGCCGGCCTGACATGAGCCAGGTTCGGTTCGATGTCGGTGCGCTCCGGAACCTGCCCGTCATTCTCGGCCTCATGGTCGGGGGTGACGATTCGGTGCTCTCGCGGGTCGTGCGCTTCTTCGAGGGCAAGGGGCTGCGCGTGCGCGGCGCCCATGAGATCGCGCCCGATCTGGTGGCGCCGGCAGGCCCTCTGGGTCGCGAGAGACCGGGCGCCAGGGACCAAAAGGACATCGCCAAGGCCATGGCGGTGGTGCGGGCGCTGGGCGCGCTCGATGTGGGGCAGGCGGCCATCGTCTCGCGCCAGCATGTGATCGCGGTCGAGGCGGTGGAGGGCACGGACGCCATGCTGGAGCGCGCTGCCAAGCTCAGACAATGGGGAGACGGGCGCGGCCAGCGCCGGCGCGGCGTTCTCGTGAAACGGCCCAAGCCCGGCCAGGAGCTGCGCGTCGACATGCCGGTGATCGGGCCGCGCACGGTGGAGCTTGCCGCGGCGGCGGGTCTCAAGGGTATCGCGGTCCTTGCGGGGCAGGTCCTGCTGGCGGAGCGCGATGTGTTGGTGGCGCGCGCCGATGCGGCTGGCCTGTTTGTCGTCGGCGTCGAGGAGGAGGAGGCCGTCGAGAGCACCGGAGACCGCGATGGTTGAGAGCACCGCATGCGCAGGCCGGGCTCCGGGCAGATGCGGCCCAGCGCTTTCCCAGGGAGGGAGCACTGACAGAGCCGCCGGAAAAGCCCGTCCGCCCTTTCTGAGCCGGTCGGGATTTTCAACCCCGACCGGAGGGTTCGTGCCGGCTGCGGTGCGAGGCGCCAGGGGCGGCATGAGCGCTGGGGCCGGGGTTGAAAACCCCGGCCCGCAGGGGATAAAGCCCCTCCCCCCGGTGGGGAGC
>JALUTE010000427.1 GCA_027058255.1 Methyloligella sp.
CGGCCGAGCTCGGCCTATTGCGAGTAGCCGCACGGCCTGCCAGGCGTGACCGGCATCAAAGGGCGTCGGCCACCGCCTGGCCGAGCTCGGCCGTGCTGGCATGCCCGCCCATGTCCGGCGTGCGCGGTGCGGACGGGTCGGCCAGAACCCGCTCGATGGCCTTGAGGATCATGTCGTGCGCATCCCGATGGCCGAGATGGTCGAGCATCATGGCGCCCGACCAGATTTGGCCGATGGGATTGGCGATGCCCTTGCCGGCAATGTCGGGGGCCGAGCCATGCACGGGCTCGAAGCAGGACGGGTGCGTCTTCTCGGGGTTGAGATTGGCCGAGGGGGCGATGCCGATGGTGCCGGTGCAGGCCGGTCCGAGATCGGACAGGATGTCGCCGAAGAGGTTGGAGCCCACCACCACGTCGAACCAGTCCGGGTGCTGGACGAAATGGGCGGTGAGGATGTCGATGTGGTACTTGTCGACCCGCACCTGCGGATAGCGGGCCGCCATGGCCTCCACCCGCTCGTCCCAGAAGGGCATGGTGTGGATGATGCCGTTGGACTTGGTCGCCGAGGTGAGATGGCGGGCCGGGCGCTCGGCGGCAAGCGCGAAGGCATAGGCGAGCACCCGGTCGACGCCCTTGCGGGTAAAGACGCTCTCCTGGACCGCCATCTCCTCGTCGGTTCCGCCATAGAGGCGCCCGCCGATCTCGGAATACTCCCCCTCATTGTTCTCGCGCACGATCAGGAAGTCGATGTCGCCGGGCCGGCGCCCCGCGAGCGGGCAGGGCACGCCCTCGAACAGGCGCACCGGGCGCAGATTGACATATTGCCGGAAGGCGCGGCGGATGGGGATGAGCAGGCCCCAGAGGGAGACATGGTCCGGCACGCCCGGAAAGCCGACCGCGCCGAGGAAGATGGCATCGCTTTTCGCAATCTGGTCGAGGCCGTCCTGCGGCATCATGGCGCCCGTCTTCCGGTAGCGTGCGCACGACCAGTCATACTCCGTCCAGTCGAAAGCGACACCGGCCTTGGCACCGGCGGCCTCCACCACCCTGATGCCCTCGGGCACGACCTCCCTGCCGATGCCATCTCCGGCGATGACCGCGATGGAATAGCGCTGCATGGCCTCTCGCCCCCCGTGATTGGCAAACGCTCCGGCAGCCGCCGGGGCGCCCACGGACCCGGCTCCTGCATCGCCAGCATAACGCGCCTGACAATGGCTGGCCCTCTACGAAATGCGAAAGGTCATTCCTGCGGCGAGTTTTGCCCATCCGCCTTTTGAAGGAAGGTCTCCATGGCGCGGTTGACCGCCTCGGGCTGCTCGACCGTGGTGATATGGCCCGCGCGCGCCACCCGCACGAGCACCGACCCCTTGATTCCGTCATGCAGGCGCTCGGCCCTCACGGGCGGCGTCGTGGTGTCATGCTCGCCGACGATGATGAGGGTGGGCGTGCGGATCGCACCGAGGCAATCGGCAACGCCGGCACGCCGGATGACGCCATCAACCGGCCGCACGATGGTCCTGGGGTCGTTCTGGAGCAGGCGGTCCCGCCAAGTCTCGCGAAGGGTGCGCCGGTCCTCGTCCTGGAGGAAGGCGGCGCTGAACATCAGCCCCATGATCCGGTCGACGACGAGTCTCAGCCCCAGCCAGCGGGCGACCATGCGCATCAGGTGGTAGCGCGGCAGGTGGGCCCACGGCTCCGGATCGGCCGATGTGCCGATCAGGACGAGCGAGCGCAGCAGTTCGGGTCGGTTGATGGCGAGCCGCAGCCCGACGAAGCCGCCCATGGAGAGGCCGACGAAATGGCAGGGGGTGGCATCCAGCCTTTCGATCAGCGCCGCCGCATCCGCGGCGAGCGTGTTCATGTCATAGCCCGAGGGCGGCGCTGCGCTTTCTCCCTGGCCGCGATGATCATAGGCGATGCAGCGAAACCGGTCGCGGAAATGGGCGACCTGCCGGTCGAAGATTCGACGATCGAAAAGAAGGCCATGTGAAAAGACGATTGTCTCGGGTCCCTCACCCCCCTCGGCGAAGAAAAGGCGCGTTCCGTTCACCTGTATATTGGGCACTCGGGCCTCCATCTTTGCCCGTCATGGCAAGACATCTCGCGGCGCGGCAGTATAGCCGCACAATTGGACGAGTGAAAACATGGAACGGCCAATACGGCCGAGCTGTGGATTGGGCCAGTGGGAAGCGCGCATCCGGCAGGTGCGGCGCGGGATGCGGCGCCCTTCGCGCCCGGAGAGGATGGGGATCGTGCAAGGGATGCTTGTCTTGGCTGGGGGACCTGGATTCGAACCAGGACCGACGGAGTCAGAGTCCGCTGTTCTACCGTTAAACTATCCCCCACCTGGTCCCGGCGAGACGGGACCGTCGGGCCGGGCGCCCGCTTGAGGCAGGCGCCCGGAACAGGGGCTATTTAGCAGCCCCGCCGGGCCCCTTCAAGCATGGGGTGGCGCGTTGCCTTTACGTCGACGCGCGAGCTGATAGACTGTGCATCAAGAGAGACACCAGCAAGACGCCTGAAGAAGGGTCGACGCCCGTCTCGCCGGACGGGCGGGGCGGGAGCAGAGGCCGCAATCCAGGCGCTGGGGATGGAACCGTGCACGGCTCGAGCGAGGATGCTGAGGGCAGGTCGGGCGCCGGCCAGGGGCGGCGTGATGACGATCGGGGCGTGCGCAAGAGCCGCGGCGCAGAGGCACGGGGCGCGGAGACCGGGCAAGCGGGAGCGGGCGGCGTC
>JALUTE010000428.1 GCA_027058255.1 Methyloligella sp.
GTGCAGAGACAGGCCGTGCCCGCATGGGGTGAGGCGCTCGCGCGAGCGCGCGCCACATCGACACGCGCCGCCTCGCGCCCGTCCCTCGCGGGCTATTTTACCACGTAGGGCAAGAGCCCCAGGAACCGCGCCCGCTTGATGGCGCGCGCCAGCTCGCGCTGCTTCTTGGCGGAAACCGCCGTGATGCGGCTCGGCACGATCTTGCCACGCTCGGACACGTAGCGCTGCAGGAGCCGCACATCCTTGTAATCGATCTTGGGCGCGGAGTCGCTCGAAAAGGGGCAGGTCTTGCGCCGGCGGAAGAAGGGCCGGCGGACCGGCATCTGCGAGATGTTCGCCATAACCGTCTGTCTCCTTCGGTCCTATCGCCTGTCCCGGCCGCGATCGTCGTCGCGACCGTGCCTGCGGCCGCCGCCACGCGGGCCATCGCGGTCCCGGAAGCGTCCGCCGCGCCGATCGTCCCGATCGGACCGGCGCATGATCGGCGAGGGCTCGGGATCGAATTCGTCCACCCGGACCGTCAAGAACCGCAGAATGTCGCTGGAGAGCCGCATCTGCCGCTCCATCTCGGCCACCGTCTCGTGCGGCGCGTCGATGTGCATCAGCGCGAAATGGGCCTTGCGGTTCTTCTTGATCTTGTAGGCGAGCGGCCGCAGACCCCAATATTCGGACTTGGCGACCTTGCCGCCCTCCTTCTCGACAATGGCCTTCCAGTCCTTGATCGCCTGTTCGGCATGCTGTGTCGAGACGTCCTGGCGCACCAGGAACACATGCTCGTAAAGTGGCATGAGCTGTAGCCTTTCCTATCCATCGCTCCGGCGCATAGCCCCTCTTGGACCCGTGACACGCAAGCCGCAGTGCGGCCCGGAAAGGCCCAGGGACGGTTCCGAAAGAGCGGAGACACCGGAAGCCGGATCATGGAAAGCGGCACGCAAACGCCGCTCCTCTTGCCAAGCCCAACCGCCGCGCACGCATCGCCTGCGGCGCGGGGCCTTCCGTTCAGCCTCCAACCGGAGCCTCTTGATGGGCGCGACTTCTAGCCGCCGGCGCCAGCGCTGGCAAGGGAAAATCGCGCGCGGGCCGCGCTCTGGCGCGTGGAGACGTCTTCAGAGCACGCCGATGCGCAGCAGATCGTGGACATGGAGAATGCCCACGGGCCGGCCCGCCTCGACCACGAACACCGCCGTGATGGCCGAGGCGTTCAAGAGCTCGAGGGCGGCGGAGGCAAGAGTGTCGGGGGCTACCGTCTTCGGGTCGCGTGTCATGATGGCCTTGGTGCGCGCGGAGAGCAGCCCCTCGCCCATGTGCCGGCGCAGATCGCCATCGGTGATGATGCCGGTGAGCCGCCCCTCGCCATCGACAATGCCCAGGCAGCCGAAACTCTTCTCGGTCATGGTCACCAGCGCCTCGCTCATCACCGCGTCCTCGCTCGCAAGCGGAAGGCGGTCGGCCCCGTGCATGATGTCGGAGACGAATTTGAGGCTGGCGCCGAGCTGCCCGCCGGGATGGAACACCTTGAAATCCTGCGCCGTGAAGCCCTTGCCCTCCAGAAGGGCGATGGCCAGGCAGTCGCCGCAGGCGAGCTGCATCACCGTGGAGGTGGTCAGCGCCAGGCCATGCGGGCAGGCCTCGTCGGCGCGCGGCAGGGCGAGGGTGATCTCGGCGGCCTTGGCGAGCGTGCTCTCGGGCCGCGAGGTGATGGCAATGAGGGGCACCGCGAAACGGCGCGAATAGGTGATGATGGTCTTGAGCTCGGCGGTCTCGCCGGACCAGGAGAGCGCGAGAATGACATCGTCGCGGGCGATCATGCCGAGATCGCCATGGCTTGCCTCGTTGGCATGCACGAAATAGGCGGGCGTGCCCGTGGAGGCCAGCGTCGCGGCGATCTTCTGGCCGATATGGCCGCTCTTGCCGATGCCGGTGACGATGACCCGGCCCGACGCCCTGCCCATCACGCTCACGGCCTCGGCGAAGGCACCGCCGAGCGGCCCTTCGAGGGCGGCACGCAGAGCATCGAGGCCGGCCGCCTCCAGCTCCAGCGTGCGCGCCGCCGAGCCGAGCGCCTCGGATGGCGAGCCCCGCAACATGCGCGCCGGCGCCTCAACTGTCGTGCGCTGCTGCATGCCTTTTCCCATTGCGGGCATTCTCCCTCCCTGCTCCCTGCCTGATGCGGCCGATCATGTGGCCGATCGCGAAGCCGCCGCCCCGCCTCGATGGCCGGTGCGCCGAGCGGCGCCCTTGGCCGCAAGCGCTGGCCACAAGCACTGGCCACAAGCAAATGGCGCGCCACGACCGCCAGCGCCCCGGTTCCGCTCCCATACGCCCGGAACGGGACAGGATGCAACCCGCCGTTAACCGATAGGGGCATAGTCTGGCCGGTGCAATGAGGCGATCAGGCGCCCCGGCAGGTGCCTTCGGCCTTTCCCATCCTTCTGCGCGACACCGGCAATTTCGTGACCCTGTCAGCTCCACTCTCCCGGCCTCTCGCCCGATCGGCGGCCCTCCTCCTCGCGGTGGCGGCACTCCTCGGTCACGCCATGGCACCGGCCGGCGCTCAGACAACGGCGCCATCGGCGGCAACGGACACGTTGCGCGGCAGCCTTGGGGGGCGCGGCAGCCTTGGGGGGCGCGGCAGCCTTGGGGGCCCGGACGCCCAGGACAGGGCTGCTGATGCAGGCCCCTCTCGTGCCCTGTCCGATCAGCCGAGCGATGGCGACCTTGCCCGTGCCC
>JALUTE010000429.1 GCA_027058255.1 Methyloligella sp.
CCCCTGGCCGCTCGAACCGCTCGAGAATGAGCGATAGGCCGACGCCGTGCAGCGCCAGCGCCCCGGCAAGGCTCGCAAGGCCGGCAAGCCATTGCCCGGCCCCCCTCACCGTCCCGCCTCCCGCCGCGTGACCACCAGGGTGACCCGCGCAATGCCCGCATCCCTGAGCTCGACCAGCAAGGGCAAGAGCAGCCCCGCCGGCACCTGCCCGTCCGCCTTGATCCGCAGGGCCGCATCGCCATGGTGCGCCCGCCACGCCCCGATGCGCCGGAGCACCGCTGCCTGGCCCTCCCGCTTGCCCGCAAAGGCGAGCGCGCCGTCGCGGCCCACCAGAAGCATCGGTGCATCACCCCTCACCTCGCCCCGGCTTGTCGCCTGCGGCGGCGTGACCTCGATGGCGTCAACCGCCCGGATCGTGCCCGCAATCATGAAGAAGCAGAGCAGAAGGAAGACGATATTGATCAGGGGCACGAGACGGTCGTGGCGCTCTGCCTCGCCGCCCGGAGCGAGAATCGATCCCCTGCCCGTGCCGGTCCCGTCGAGCGCGGCCGGGTCGAGGCGGAATGCGCCCGGCCCCGTCATGGCCCATCCATGCCTGCGCCGGCGCCCGACGCATCACGCGGCGGCACCTGCATGCGAGGCGCCAGGCCCGCAATCCCTTGAACCGTCACCAGAGCATCGAGCAGGCTCTGCAGCGGCACATCCGGCTCGGGCGCGATGAGCACCAGGCGCGGCGCGGCGCCATCGCCCGCCCCCGCGGCCAAGCGCCGGAGCGCCTGTTCGAGGCCATCCAGCCCCGCGACGTGCCGCCCGTCGAGCCGCACCGATCCATCGGCGCCGAGCACGAGCCGTATCGCCCCAGCCCTGCCCCCTGCATCGCGTCCGATGGGCGGTGCGGCGCGCGCGACGTCGCCCAGCGTCACCGCCACGGGCGCGAGATCGGAGAACCGCGTCACCAGCATGAAGAAGATCAGCAGGATGAAGGTGACGTCGATGAGCGGGGCGAGCGCGAGCGCCCCCCGGCGGCGGCGCGCCGAGCCGGAGCCGACAAGCCCGACCGGTTCGCCCGCCATCATCGGCCATGCTCCTCGAGGCTTGCGAGAAACCGCGCCAGCGCACTTGCCGCCTCCACCCGCAGCCGGTCCAGCCGGTTCTCCGCCAGATTGAACGCGACAATGGCCGGTATGGCCACGGCGAGCCCCAGCGCCGTGGTCGTCAGCGCCTCCCATATGCCGCCCGCCAGCGCTGCCGGATCGGCCCGCGCACCCGACGCCTGCAAGGCCTGGAAGGCGGAGATCATGCCGAGAATGGTGCCGAGCAGGCCGAGCAGCGGCGCAATCAATCCGACCAGCTCCAACAGCCGGTTGTAGCGCGAAAGCCCGGTCAGCCGCTCGGCCGCTGCGGCACGCACCGCGGCCTCGATCCGCGCCCGCGATGCCCCTGCGAGAGCCGCCGCGAGGCCCGCCCGCATCATGCCGGCAATCGGGTGGCGCTCGCGCGCAAGCAGGGCGCGGGCGTCCTCGAGCGCGCCGTTTCCGCCGCCATTCTCGATGACGGCGAGTGCGCGCTCCACCGCCCGCATGCGCCCGAGCCGCGCATGCGCGAACATGGCGAGCTTGAGCAGGATGATCGTCAGGGAGAGGACCGAAATGACGACGAGCAGCGCCCCGACGGGCCCCACGAGCCCGTAGAGCCGGCCCGCCGTCTCCAGCAGCCTGTCGATTTGAAACGCGGTGTTCATGTCGCTGGATCACATTCCGGGGATCGCATGCATCCTGGCCCCGCATCCGGGCCGCGTCGCCCTTGATCCCTCAGCTTCGCGCCAGCGTCAACAATGCTTTTCGTGCCCCCCGCTTCCCCCCGAGAGGCGGCCTCATCGTCCGGCGGATCGCCGTCCCTTTCCGACTCGCCGGCACCAACGCGGCGCGGGCGTCTGGAGCCCCAGCCGGCGCCGCTCGGCCGCGGTGAGGCAGCGCGGCGCCACCGAGATGGCAAGCGCGGCCAGGTCGTCGAGCCGGCGGTAGAACGGCCAGAGCCGCACAACCCCATCGGAGGAGGCGGTGACGATGCTTTTCGCACCGGCCCCGAACGCCGCCCCCCACACCTTGGCGCCGTCGGCCTTGAGCATAGCGACGGGCGCCCCGCTCTCCACGTCCCAGAGCCGCGCCGTGCCATCGAAGGAGGCGGTGACGAGCCGGGTCCCATCGCGATTGAAGGCGGCTGAAATGACGATATCGCCGTGGCCTTC
This sequence comes from Methyloligella sp., assembly GCA_027058255.1. Classification (GTDB taxonomy): domain Bacteria; phylum Pseudomonadota; class Alphaproteobacteria; order Rhizobiales; family JALUTE01; genus JALUTE01. The sequence continues at coordinate 2,249 of JALUTE010000429.1, forward strand.
CAGCATGCCGAGCTGCGCGCCCGTTCGCCCGTCCCACAGCCGGACCGTCCCATCGCGCGAGGTCGTGGCAATGCGCCGCCCGTCCGGGCTGTAGGCAACGGCCATGACGCCGGACCGGTGCCCGGCAAGCACGGAGACGAGCCGCCCGGTGCGGGCATTCCACAGCCGCGCCGTGTTGTCCTCCGACACGGTGACGGCCTTGCGCCCATCGGGGCTGAGCACCGCGCCCCAGACAGCGCCCGCATGGCCGCGCAGCACCACCAGCTTGTGGCCCTTGCGCGCATCCCAGATGATGGCGGTTCCGTCCCCCGACGCCGTGATCACGCGCTTGCCATCGGCCGAGAAGCTCGCCCGATAGAGCTCCTGCCCGTGCCCCCGGATCACCAGAATCTGCTTGCCCGTCCTGGCGTTCCAGATGCGCGCCGTCTCGTCGCGCGAAGCGGTGACGATCCGCTTTCCGTCCGGGCTGAAGGCGGCGCT
>JALUTE010000430.1 GCA_027058255.1 Methyloligella sp.
GCCAGATCCTGCCGGCCTTCGCGCTCAACGGTGCCGTGTTCGTGGTGGCGTGGGAGCAGGTCGCCGCAGGCAAGGGCCTCGTCACGCCGGGCACGATCGGCTATGAGATGCCGCCCGAGCGCTCGGTGGACATCGACACCGAGCTCGATCTACGGATCGCCGAGTGTCTCCTGAATCACAAAGGCGCAGCTTGAGACCATGACCCGATATCCCGCCCGACGCAAAATCGACCTTGCTCCCTACGCACCCGACGCGGAGGCGAGTGAGACCTTCTACGGCTTGCCGCGGGAGGTCGGGTTCTGCCGCTCCTGTGTCATTTCCAATCAGAGGCCCAATTCGGCGGTGGAGTTCGCCCACACCGCCGCGAGCCGCAAGGAAACGATCCATTTCGACGAGGAGGGGGTGTGCGACGCCTGCCGCGTGGCGGAGCAGAAACGCAGCGAGATCGACTGGGCCGAGCGCGAGCGCGAGCTGCGGGCGCTCTGCGACAGGCATCGGCGCACGGACGGCCATTACGACTGCCTGGTGCCAGGCTCAGGCGGCAAGGACAGCTTCTATGCCGCCCACAAGCTCAAATATGAGTATGGCATGCACCCGCTGACCGTGACCTGGGCGCCGCACATGTACACCGAATGGGGCTGGCGCAACCACCAGGCGTGGATTCATGCCGGCTTCGACAACATCCTGTTCACGCCCAACGGGCGGGTGCATCGCCTGCTCACGCGCCTTGCGGTCGAGGAGCTTCTGCATCCCTTCCAGCCCTTCATCCTGGGCCAGAAGAACGTCGCGCCTCGCTTTGCGCTGAAATACGACATACCGCTCGTTTTTTATGGAGAGAACGAAGCGGAGTACGGCAATCCGATTTCGAGCACCAAGTCGGCCAAGCGGGACTGGGCCACCTTCGCTGCGGCGGACAAGAGCAAGGCCTATCTCGGCGGCGTTTCGGTGGCCGACCTGACCGAGAAGTTCGGACTCGCCGCGGTCGATCTCGACCCCTATCTCCCGCTCGATCCGGCCGAGATCGAGGCCAGGGGCGTCGAGGTGCACTATCTCGGCTACTATCTGAAATGGCATCCGCAGAGCTGCTACTACTACGCCGTCGAGCATGGAGGCTTCGAGGCCTCGCCGGAGCGGACGCCGGGAACCTATAGCAAATACAACAGTATCGACGACAAGATCGACGACCTGCACTACTACACGACCTACATCAAGTTCGGGATCGGACGGGCGACCTACGATGCCTCGCAGGAGATCCGCTCGGGCGAGATCACGCGCGAGGAAGGTGTGGCGCTGGTGAAGCGGTTCGATGGCGAGTTTCCGGAACGCTTCATCGACGAGATTCTCACCTATCTCAGCCTGCCGGAGAAGGACTTCCCCGTGGCCGCCCGCCAGTTCGAGAAACCGATCATGGACCGGGACTATTTCATGGCGCTCTGCGACGCCTTCCGCTCGCCGCATCTATGGGCCTTCGAGAATGGCGAATGGCGGTTGAGGCGTGCGGTGTGGGAGGCGAACTGAGCTTCGCGCGAGACGTTCCATGAGCCGCCTGCGCCTCATCGCCCGCCTCGACATCAAGGGCCCCAATCTCATCAAGGGCGTGCATCTGGAAGGATTGCGCGTGGTCGGCGATCCGCACGACTATGCCCGGCGCTATTACGAGGCCGGGGTGGACGAGCTCATCTATGTGGATGTGGTGGCCAGCCTCTATGGGCGCAACAATCTGACCGATATCGTCTCCCATACGGCGCGGGACGTTTTCATTCCCATTACCGTGGGCGGCGGCGTGCGCAGCCCGGGCGATGCGGAAGCGCTCTTGAAGGCCGGCGCCGACAAGGTCGCCGTCAATACGGCGGCCATTGCCGATCCCTCGCTCATCACCGAGCTGGCCAATGCCTTCGGTTCGCAATGCGTGGTGGTCTCCATCCAGGCCAAGCAAAGGCGCGAGGGCGGCTGGGAGGCGCTCACCGACAATGGGCGCGAGCACACGGGGCGCGATGCCGTGGCATGGGCGCGCGAAGCGGTGGAGCGGGGCGCGGGCGAGCTTCTGGTGACGTCGGTGGACATGGAGGGGACGGGCAAGGGGTTCGACGTCGCGCTCATGCGCGCCATTGCCCCTTGTGTTCCCGTTCCGGTGATTGCCTCGGGCGGGATGGGAGGCCTGGAGCACCTGCCTCCGGTGATCGAGGACGGCAGGGCCGATGCCATCGCCATGGCGCGGGTTCTGCACTACGACATCCTCTCCCTCGCCGACATACGGCGCGCCTGCCAGGAGGCCGGCGCCGAGATCCGCAAGGCATCATAGCCCATGCGTGTCGCCATACTCGACTATGGGATCGGAAACCTCTTCTCCATTGCGCGCGCCCTGGAGGCTGCCGGCGCCGAGCCGGTGTTCATCGGCACGCGCGCGGAGGTGAGCCGGGAGGGCCGTCTGGTGGTGCCGGGGGTCGGCGCGTTCGGGCGCTGTGCAAGCGTGCTTGCGGAGCATGGCCTTGACGAAGCGATCCGCGAGCACGCTGCGCGTGAGCGCCCACTCCTCGGAATTTGCGTGGGCATGCAGCTCTTGCTGGAGACGGGCCTCGAGTTCGGGACCCATGCGGGGCTCGGGCTCATTCCCGGTGTTGTCGAGCCCGTTCCGGCCGAAGGCGACAAGGGCGCGCACAAGATTCCGCATATCGGCTGGAGCGCACTCGAGCGGGTCGAGAATGGCGGCTCATGGGAGGGGGGGC
>JALUTE010000431.1:0-2811 GCA_027058255.1 Methyloligella sp.
CCGGATGGCAAGGTCCACGGCAACGAGATACTCGCCCTCCTGCTTGGCCTCGGCCCAGACGGTGCGGCCGTCGTAATAGACGACGAGGTTGTGATCGTCGCCGGAGAGGAGAATGTCGGCCGCACCCGAGCGCACCATGCGCAGATCATTGCGCCAGGGCGCGTGGGCGAGCGCGATGACGAGATCGGCGCCCTCGGCGCGAAGGGCGCGCGCCTGCTCGCGCAAGGTCGCGACGCTCGGCCGGAAGGTGAGCGTGCCGGGGCTCGACTTGGAGACCGAGTTCTCCGCCGTCAGGCCGACAATGCCGACCCGCACGCCGTCGAATGTGCGGATCATCCGGTCGCGAATCCCGGCGAGGGGCTTGCCGTCCCTGTCGCGCAGATTGGCGGCGAGAATGGGAAAGGTCGCCTCCGCCATGCGCTTGCGGAAGACCGCCTCGCCGAAGTCGAACTCGTGATTGCCGGGCGTGAAGGCGTCGAGGCCGAGCCTGTTGGTGAGGTCGATGATGTGCGCGCCCTTGTCGAAGCCGGACATGAGCGAGGGCGAGAGCGTATCGCCGGCATGGGCGACGAGAAGGTTGCGCCGGGCCTCGCGCTCGGCCCGAATGGCGCCGGCGACGCGGGCGAAACCGCCGCGCCCGCCCTGCTCCGTCATTTCGTAGATGTCGCACAGAAGAAGCAGGGTGAGCGCGACCACGCGCTCGCTGGCGTGCGCCGCCGGCGCGGCTCGCGCAGCGGTGAGGAGTGCAACGGAGAGGAGAAGAAGGGCAAAGGCCCTGCCAACACGACGCAAAACCATGTGTTCGGTCCCTTTCGCTCGCAACGGGCGGGGCCAGGCGACTCGGCCCGGGCAGGCGATGCCGGCGCCCGCTACACGTCCAGATTGGCGACGTTGAGGGCGTTCTCCTGGATGAAGATGCGCCGGGGCTCCACCACGTCGCCCATCAGCTTGGAGAAGATCTCGTCCGCCTCGTCCAGCTCCCCGACCTTCACCTGCAACAGGGTGCGGCTCTCCTTGTCCAGCGTCGTCTCCCAGAGCTGCTCGGGATTCATCTCGCCGAGCCCCTTGTAGCGCTGCAAGGTGAGCCCCTTGCGCCCGGCCGCGAACACCGCCTCCAGAAGGTCGCTGGGTGCGAAAATCTGCGTCTCCTCGCCCTTGCGGCGGAAGTTGGCGGGGCCGGCATAGATCTCATCGAGATGGGCCGCCATGGCGTGGAGGCGCCGGGCATCGGCGCTGTTCACCAGCGCATGATCGAGCGCATGGGCCTCGCGCACGCCGCGCACCTCGCGGGTGAACAGAAAGCCGCCATCGGCGACCGCACCTTCCCAGCCGCGCTCGGTCTCCTCCGAGAGGGCATCGAGGCGCTCGGCAATCCGCCGCGCTGCCGCCTCGGCGCGGTCCGCATCGTCGAAAAGCGCAGGGTCCAGGGCGCCGGCAATGGCCGCCTGCTCGACGATGAAGCGGGGATAGCGCGAATGCATGGCATCGAGCACGGCAACGACCCGGCGCGCCTGCTGCACGATCTCGCGCAGATCCGCGCCTGCGCGCTCCTCGCCGGAAGCCAGCACGAGGGTTGCCTCCTGCAGGCCCTGGTCGATGAGGAAGTCCTCCAGGGAGCGCTCGTCCTTGAGATAGGTCTCGGACTTGCCTCGGGTGACCTTGTAGAGGGGAGGCTGGGCGATATAGAGATGGCCCGCCTCCACCAGCTCCGGCATCTGGCGGTAGAAGAAGGTGAGGAGCAGCGTGCGGATATGGGCGCCGTCCACATCGGCGTCGGTCATGATGATGATCTTGTGATAGCGCAGCTTGGAGAGGTCGAAATCCTCCCGGCCGATGCCGGTGCCAAGCGCCATGATGAGTGTGCCGATCTCCTGGCTGGAGAGCATCTTGTCGAAGCGCGCGCGCTCGACGTTCAGGATCTTGCCGCGAATGGGCAGCACCGCCTGGAACTCGCGATCGCGCGCCTGCTTGGCGGAGCCGCCGGCCGAGTCGCCCTCGACGATGAAGAGCTCGGTCTTGGCCGGGTCCCGGCTCTGGCACTCCGCGAGCTTGCCGGGCAGGCCCGCCATGTCGAGCGCCCCCTTGCGGCGGGTGAGCTCGCGGGCCTTGCGTGCCGCCTCGCGGGCGGCCGCCGCCTCGGCCACCTTCTTGACCACGGTCTTGGCCTCCGCGGGATGCTCCTCGAACCATTGATCGAGGCCGTTGCGGATCACCTCCTCGACGATCGGGCGCACCTCGGAGGAGACCAGCTTGTCCTTGGTCTGGCTGGAGAACTTCGGGTCCGGCACCTTGACCGAGAGCACGCAGGTCAGCCCCTCGCGGGCATCGTCGCCGGTGAGCGAGACCTTCTCCTTCTTGGCGATGCCGGATTCGGCGGCGTAGTTGTTCACCACGCGTGTCAGCGCCGCCCGGAAGCCGGCGAGATGCGTGCCGCCATCGCGCTGGGGGATGTTGTTGGTGAAGCAGAGCACGGTCTCGTGATAGCCGTCGTTCCACCAGAGCGCCGCCTCGACCACGACGCCGTCGCGCTCGCCCCTGATGTGGATGGGCTCCGGCAGCAGGGGGTGGCGCGCGCGGTCGATATAGCGCGCGAAGGCCTCCAGGCCGCCTTCGTAATGCATCTCCTCCACGCGCTTGTCGGCGTGCCGGTCATCGGCGAGCACGATGGTGACGCCGGAGTTGAGGAAGGCGAGCTCGCGCAGGCGGTGCTCGAGCGTGCCATAGTCGAACTCCGTCATGGTGAAGGTGTCCGAGCTCGGCAGGAAGGTGATGCGCGTGCCCGTGCGATCGCCGGCCGGCCCACGCACCTCG
>JALUTE010000431.1:2821-8592 GCA_027058255.1 Methyloligella sp.
CTCGAGGGTCTCGCTTTCCGGCTCGCCATGGCGAAAGCGCACGAAATGCTCCTTGCCATCGCGCCAGATGGTGAGCTCCAGCCATTCGGACAGGGCATTGACCACCGAGACGCCGACTCCGTGCAGGCCGCCGGACACCTTGTAGGAGTTCTGGTCGAACTTTCCGCCCGCATGGAGCTGGGTCATGATGACGATGGCCGCCGAGACGCCTTCCTCGGGGTGAATGTCGGTGGGGATGCCGCGGCCATTGTCCTCCACCGTCACCGAGCCATCGGCGTTGAGGGTCACCAGGATGCGGTCGCAGTGGCCGGCGAGCGACTCGTCGATGGCGTTGTCCACCACCTCGTAGACCATGTGGTGCAGGCCGGAGCCGTCATCGGTGTCGCCGATATACATGCCCGGGCGCTTGCGAACCGCATCGAGGCCCTTGAGAACCTTGATGGACTCGGCGCCGTAGCTCGCCTCCCCGTCCTGACCGTTCTTTCCGGGCGCCGCGTCCGCTCCCCGCTCTTCCGGCTCGCTCGTCATGTCTCGACCATCCTTCCCTATCGATCCTGCAGGCGCCTGCACATTCGTGCCCCATGCCGGCTCGCAAACGGTTTTGCCCCTATTGCCTGTCGCGGAAACCGCCTCGCCCCCGCGCTTTGTTCGACCCGGCGGCGGCGCGGCGGCCAGGGTCCGGGAAAGCGGCGGAACGCGGTGTCATGTTCTTAACATGTTCAGGGAATCGGGGAAACCTGACCATCCGCCACGGTGAAGAGCTGTGCACGGCCTTCGAGAGCGGCGAAAGGGGCCCGGTCGGTGCCCGTGATCCAGGCCTGGGTGCCGAGGCGGAAGAGGTCGTCGAACAGAGCGCTTCGGCGCGCCTCGTCGAGATGGGCGGCGATCTCGTCGAGGAGGAGGATGGGCGGCCCGCCTTGGCCGAGGGTGTCGATCAGCTCGGCATGGGCAAGAACGAGGCCGACGAGCAGCGCTTTCTGCTCGCCGGTCGAGCACAGCCTTGCGGGCATCGCCTTGGGCCCGTGGCCGACAATGAGATCGGTGCGGTGCGGGCCTTCCAGCGTGCGCCGGGCCGCCCGGTCGCGCTCGCGCCCCCGGGCAAGCGCCGCGCGATAGAAATCCTCCACGTCGAGCGCCGGCTTCTCGCCGAGGGCGGCCTCGAGCATGCCCTCGAGCGCCAGCTCGGCCCAGGGAAAGGGGCTGTCCGGCATCGCCTCGCGCCGGCGGGCGATGGTCGCCTCGAGGCGCGCGAGAGCCTCGAGGCGCGCCGCCGCAATGGCCGTGCCGATCTCGGCCATCTGCAGCTCGAGCCCCTCGAACAGGCGGTCGGGGCCGGAGGAGTCCAGAAGCCGGTTGCGTTGGCGCATGGCGCGCTCGAAGGCGCCGAGGCGCTTGCGGTGGTGGGGGTCGAAACAGGCGATGAGGCGATCCAGAAACAGGCGCCTCTCGGCGGCGGGGCCGGTGAACAGCCCGTCCATGTCCGGTGTCAGCCAGATGATCTCCAGGTGCTCGCCAAGGGCGCCCGAGCCGCGCATGGTGGTGCCGTCGATGCGCACCAGGCGCCCCGTGCGCCCGCCGCTCGAGCCGGACGCCGTGGCGGGGGCCGCGCCCGCCGGCGCGGCGGCGATGCCGGTGCCGATGTCCACCGGCCCCGCCGGCGTGCGGACCGTGGCGGCCACCGCCCAGGCCGCACCGCCATCCATGCGCGTGAGGTCGGGGAAGGGCGCGCGCCGCATGCCCCGGCCCGGGGCGAGCAGCGAGACGGCCTCGAGAAGGTTGGTCTTGCCCGCCCCGTTGGGGCCGATGAGCACCACGGGCGTGGGCCCGCATGCGAGGCCAAGGTGGCGGTAGTTGCGAAAGTCGGTCAGCACCAGCCGCGCGATGGACGACCCTGGCGGGGCCTCGGCGTCATCGCCCGCCTCGGGCACCCGCATGCCCTTCCCCTCCCCGTCGCCGTCGGGGCTGGCCGGCATGCTATGGGCGGCGGTGGTCGGCACAGGGCATCACACGCGCATGGGCATCAGGACATAAAGCGCATCGCCATCATTGCCGTCGCGCACGATGGTGGGCGAGCCCGGATCGGCGAGCAGGAAATTGGCCGTGTCGCTGTCGATCTGGCCCGAAATGTCCAGGAGGTAGCGGGCGTTGAAGCCGATCTCCAGCGGCTCGTCGTCATAGGAGACGGCGAGCTCTTCCTGGGCCGAGCCGGAATCGGGATTGTTGACCGAAAGCACGAGCGTGCCGTTGTCGATATGCAGCTTCACCGCCCGGCCGCGCTCGCTGGACAGGGTGGAGACCCGATCCACGGCGCTGGCGAACTCGGCATTGGACACGTTCATCACCTTGTCATTGGACTGGGGAATGACGCGGGCATAGTCGGGAAAGGTGCCGTCGATGAGCTTGGAAGTGAGGGTGACCGTGCCGAAGGCGAAGCGCACATTGGTGGCCGAGAGCGAGATGCGCACCGGCGCATCGGCATCCTCGATCAGGCGATGCACCTCGTGCACCGTCTTGCGCGGAATGATGATGCCGGGCATGCCGGCCGCGCCCTCGGGCAGGGGCAGCTCGAACTGGGCGAGGCGATGGCCGTCGGTCGCGACCGCGCGCAGAACGCTCGGTGCATCTCCCTCCCCGGGCACCGCATGCAGATAGATGCCGTTGAGGTAATAGCGCGTCTCCTCGGTCGAGATGGCGAAGCGCGTCTTCTCGATCACCCGTTTGAGGTCCTTGGCGTCGAGCTCGAAGCTGTGGGTCATCTCGCCGACGGCGATCTCGGGAAAGCCGTCCGCCGGAAGCACGGCGAGAGAGAAGCGCGAATGGCCCGAGGCGAGGGTGAGGCGCCCGTCCTGCGGCGCGAGGCTGAGGCTGATCTCCGCCCCCTCGGGCAATTTGCGCACAATATCGTGCAGCATGTGGGCGGAGACGGTGGTCGCGCCCGGCTCGCTCACCTCGGCCGGCGTGCTTTCGACAACCTCCCGCTCGAGATCGGTCGCCTTGAACTCGGCCGTGTCCTCGCCGGCGCCGAGATAGACGTTCGAGAGGATGGGTATGGTCGAGCGGCGCTCGACAACGCTGGTCACGTGCCCGAGCGCCCTCAAGAGCGCACCTCTCTCCATCACAAGTCGCATGCCCTGTCCTCGACGATGTCCGTTCTCGATGATGTGTCCCGACGATGCGGATGTCCCGGGCTGATCACGCATTTCCGCGCCTCCGGTCACACCCCATGAGGGCGTGCCCGGCGGGCCTCGATGGCGGCGCGCAGAATCGCAGGAGGACCTTGGCCCGGAGCGGGCGATTTGGCAAGACCCGGCACGCGCCGGCGACCCGACAAGGCACGGTGGCCGGCGCGCCGCGGGATGGCGCCGGCGTGCGGAGACGATGCGGGAAAACCGAAGCAGCGCCCTTGCGAGCGCTGCTTCGATCCCCTTCGCGCCGCCGCGCCCGGCCCCGCTCCGGACCCGGGCGGCGCAAACCGGCGCGTGCGTGTTCTGCGCTCAGCTTCTCAGCGCACGCTCGAGGTCCTGCAGCTCGTTCTGGAGGCGCGAATTTCCTTCGAGCTCCCTGTCGATCTTCCGGATCGCGTGCAAGACCGTCGTATGATCGCGCCCACCGAATCTGCGGCCGATCTCGGGCAGGGAGCGGCCGGTCAGCTTCTTCGCCAGATACATGCCGATCTGCCGCGGCCAGACGATGGAGCGATGCCGCCTCTGGGAGAGGATGTCCGCGCGGCTGACGCCGAAATGCTTGGACACGGTCCGCAGGATGTCCTCGATCTTGATCCGCTTGGGCTCGAGGCCGCGCATCAGATCGCGGATGATGTGCTCGGCCTGCGCGATGGTGATCGGCTTGCGCTCCACGAGGCTGACCGCATAGAGCCGGTTGACCGCCCCTTCGAGCTCGCGCGCGTTCTCCGCCAGACGATCGGCGAGGAACTCGAGCACGCTGCGGTCGATGCTGAAGGTCGGCTCCTTCATGCGGTTGTCGGCCACGCGGCGCTCGAGAATCTCGAGCCTGAGATCGCGGTCGAGGGCCTCGACCTCCACCGTCAGGCCGCCGGAGAGGCGCGACTGCAGACGGCCGCCGATATTCCTGAGCTCGTTCGGGCTCTGGTCCGCGGCGATCACCACCTGCCGGCCGCCATCGAGAAGGGCGTTGAGCGTGTGCTCGAACTCCTGCACGGTCTGCGCACCGGAGAGAAATTGCAGGTCGTCCACGAGCAGGATGTCCACGCCGCGGAGCTGATCGGTAAAGGTGAGGCCCTGCTTGCTCTTGAGCGCCTCGACGAAGCAGTAGCGGAACCACTCGCTGGTGAGGTAGAGCACGCGCACGGAGGGGTTGCGCCGCTTCACGTCCCATGCGATCGCCTGCAGGAGATGGGTCTTGCCGAGGCCGACCGCCCCGTGAATGAACAGGGGATTGAACTTGGGCGAACGCTCCGGCTGGGTCTCGGCGACCTGCTTGGCCATGGCGTGCGCCAGGCGGTTGGACTTGCCGACAACGAAGCTGTCGAAGGTGTAGCGCGGATCGAGCGGCGAGCCCTTGTCCTTGCCACCGCCGGTTCCGCCTGCCATGGCGGCCACGCCCGGCGGACGCTGGCCGCCTGCCGCCGGATCCGATGGGGCGTGCATGGCGCCCCGCGCAGCTCTTGCCGGCTCGTGCCCGGCTTCGGCCTCGGCGGTGGCCGAGGAGGCCGCCACAGGGCTGCGTGGCGTCACCACCACCTCGTCGACACCCTTGAACTCGGCGCGGCAGCAGTCGAGCAGGTCCTCGCAATAGTGGTTGCGGATCCACTGGCTGAGCCAGGGCGTCGCGACGGAGAGCTTGACCGTGCTGCCGTCGAACTCCTCCATCACGACACTGCCGAACCAGCAGGTGAAAACCTCGGTGCCAAGGCGTGCGGTCAGCCGTTTCTGGATCCGGGCCCATTTCGCCGCGAGCGCCTTGTTGCCCGCCTGGCCCGCATGGGGGGCGGCCGCACTCTCTCCGGCATGCGATGCGCCTGTGCCCGAGCGCCTGCCACCAGGGTGTTTGCCTTCCCGGGGCTCGGCCCCTGTCCGGCTGGGGGCCGGATGTTCGGCCGCGCCCGCGCCACCGTCTCGCGAGACCGTGGATGCCGAGATCGACGTTCGACTTTCCTGATTCGTGTTCACTGTTTTGTCCCCGCTGTTAACATTTGATTTTATTGACGTTCCACTACGCATCGATGCGGAGAGTGCCCGTCCGCCGCAATCGGAAGCCACTCGCACGACCTTTACGCAACAAACGCAACGCTTACCCGAACTGGCGACAGCTATCCTGTGCCCGACAGAGGTCTGCCGCCCGCCGCTCTATGCATGAGCGAAAACGCGTGCCCCGGAACCCGACGCATGAACCGGACCCGACATTCGGACATCGGCCTGCGGAGGCATCCGGATCGTTGTTCCGACCGGCGCCCGAGCCGGCCGTCTCTCGCGTCCCAAAGCTCCCTCGCGTTCCGAAGCCCCCTCGCGCTCTGGCACCCCTCCTCCTCCGCCCCCTTGCCGCCGACTGGCCGGGCCGGGCCGGGTGGTCCCCCTCGCCTCAGCGCTCGCAGCTCTCTCTTGACCTCCCTCCTGCTCGCTTGCCTCGTCCCGCTCGCATCTCGTGCAGACCCGTTTCGCCGCGCTCGCCGCCCCATCTTCTGCCGGGCCGGCGGCGGTGCATGGCCCGAGATCCGCCCCCTGCACGAGCCCCTATTGCTGCGCCCAGGGAAGGTCCGACACCTTCCAGCCTGCCCGGGTGCCGCGACGGCG
>JALUTE010000432.1 GCA_027058255.1 Methyloligella sp.
GTGGTGAGCGGCAAGAAGGCGGCGCTCGGCCGCCCGCCCGAGCGCGTCCTCGACATCCTTTGAGAGCCGAGAGCGCGGTGAGAGCGCGGTCGGATCGAAGGGCGGAGGGCGCGCCGCAGCGGCGCGGTGAAATGCCGTGGCGATGCCACGATCCGGGAGCGCGCCGCGGGCATCCAGGGCCGGCATGATCGGTGCGGTCGGGGTTTTCAAACCCGACCGGCCGAGAGCGTGTTGGAGAAGGGTTTATGCCGAACGCTCACCGCGGTGTTCCCCCCCACCCCAACCCCTCCCCACCAGGGGGAGGGGCTTTTTTGGCGATTGTGCGAGACAATGGCCGCAGCCGAACGCTCGGGCCGAACGCTGGGGTGTGCGCGGGACAAGGCGGGCCAAGGCCGCGCCCTGCGGCGTGGTCCGTCAGCGCTTGGAGAACTGGAAGCTGCGCCGGGCCTTGCGCTTGCCGTATTTCTTGCGCTCCACCACGCGCGCATCGCGGGTCAGGAACCCGCCCTTCTTGAGCACGCCGCGAAGCTCGGGCTCGTAATGGGTGAGGGCCTTCGAGAGGCCGTGGCGCACGGCACCCGCCTGGCCCGACAGCCCGCCGCCGGTGACCGTGCACATGACATCGTACTGGTCCAGCCGGTCGGCCGCCACCAGGGGCTGCTTGAGGATCATCTGCAGGACGGGCCGCGCGAAATACTCGGTGTGGTCCTTCTTGTTGACGATGATCCGGCCCGAGCCCGGCTTGATCCAGACCCGGGCGATGGCATCCTTGCGCTTGCCGGTCGCATAGGCACGCCCCTGGGCATCGAGCTTCTGCTCGTAGACGGGCGCTGCACTCGCGCCATCCTCGCCGCCGGTCTCGCCGCCGGCCGCATCGCTCGCCGTCACGCCTGTCAGCGCGCCCAGGTCCTCGAGGGTTTTGGTCTCTTCGCCAGCCATGGTTTCAAGCGCTCCGTGCGTTCTTCGGGTTCAGCGGGGCCACATCCAGCTTGACGGGCTTTTGCGCCTCGTGCGGATGGTCGGGCCCGGCATAGATCTTCAGGTTCTTGAGCTGCCGGCGCGCCAGCGGCCCGTCGGGCATCATGCGCCGCACCGCCATCTCCAGCACCCGCTCGGGATGCTTGCCGTCCAGGATCTGATGCGCCTTGCGGCTCTTGATGCCGCCCGGATAGCCCGTGTGCCAGTAATAGGTCTTGTCCTGGCGCTTGCGGCCGGTGAGCTGAACCTTGTCGGCATTGACGACGATGATGTTGTCGCCGCAATCCATGTGCGGCGTGTAGATGGATTTGTGCTTGCCGCGCAGCCTCGTGGCGATCAGGGCGGCGAGGCGGCCGACCACGAGGCCATCGGCGTCGATCAGCACCCAGGATTTCTCGATATCGGCCGGTTTGGCAGAATAGGTTTTCATCTCTCGTGCGGGCTCCTGCGCTCTGCATGGCGACCGGCCGCCGCCCTGCGAAGGCAACGCCCGCTCGCTCCTAAGCATGAGGTTGCAAGCGACAACGCGCACCCTTGCAGAAGGGCATGAGACCCCTGCCGGTGCGCTCGCGTGTCTCGGCGACAGCTCTAGCCGAGCCGGCGACGTCTGTCAATTCAAAAGAATCTGAAAAATCATTGTACTTCAATATGTTATGAGTGAGGTATCATTTTACCTCACCCATGGCTCCTGGCGGGATCGAATAGGTCGCCGTGGCATGTGCCACCATGGCGCTCTCGCCTTCCGAGTAGAGCGCCACCTCGCCGACGGCGAGCCGCTTGCCGAGCTTGAGCAGCTCCACCTCCGCGATCATGTCCCGCGCGGCGGGCTTGCGCAGGAAATTGATGGTCATGTTCGTGGTGACCGCCAGCGGCACCGGGCCGAGCGCGCCCAAAATGGCGATGAAAATGCCGACATCGGCCAGGGTGAACATGGCGGGCCCGGAAATGGTGCCGCCCGGGCGCACGGTGCGCTCGTGCCGGATCATGCGCAGCCGCGCCCCCATGGGCCGGATCGCCTCGATGGTGATGATCCGCCCGCCATGGTGGATCTGCGGGAACACCTCGTCGATGAAGGCGGACACCTCCTCGACGCTCATGCGCACCGATGTCTCTCCCGCGCCGCCATTCGCGTCTGCGGCGCCCGACCCGCCTTTGCCTTCGACCTTTGTCACATGCACCTCCTCTCGCACCCGACGGCCAATCTGCTGTAGACTCGGGCCAGGCGACAGTGCCGAACCGAATCCGGAAAGACCGCAAGCCATGCAGACCGAGAATGCGCCCGCCGGGCAGGCCGTGAACGAGCCGATCCTGCTCACCGACACCAGCGAGCATATCACCACACTCACCCTCAACAGGCCAAGGGCGCGCAACAGCCTCTCGCTCGAGATGATGCGCAGCTTGCAGAAGGCCCTGGACGACGCGGCGGCCGACCGGGATGTGCGCGCCGTCATCCTCGCCGCCACGGGGCCCGCTTTCTGCGCCGGCCACGACCTCAAGGAGATGACCGCCCATCGCGGCGATGGGGATCGCGGCCGCGCCTTCTTCGAGGAGACCATGCAGGTCTGCGCGCGGCTCATGCAGACCATCGTCCTTTGCCCCAAGCCCGTGATCGCCGCGGTGCATGCCACCGCCACGGCGGCCGGATGCCAGCTCGTGGCGAGCTGCGATCTGGCGGTCGCATCCGAGGAGGCGCGCTTCTGCACGCCGGGGGTGAATATCGGCCTCTTCTGCTCCACCCCCAT
>JALUTE010000433.1 GCA_027058255.1 Methyloligella sp.
GCTCACGCGCGGCCAGTGCTCCGGCTGCTTCCGCGCGCGTCCGAACGGCGAGGGCCGATGCAGCGACCTTTGCGAGCGACGCGCAGCCCCCAAAGAGCGCGCCTCCTCTCCCGCCACGCGAGAAACCGCGCACGCGCGTGAGCGAGCCGAGCAAGGCCGGCAGGCCAGCCAAGCCGAGCACGCCTAGCAGGCCTAGCACGAAGGGCGTGATCACCATTGCAAGTTGGGGCGGCGCCTATCAGCAATCGCAGAACCGTGCCCTGTTCGCGCCCTTCGCCAAGGCGACCGGCATCCGCATCCGCACCGCGCGCCACACGGGCACCGTCTCCATGCTGGAGAAGCTCGCCTCGGTGTGGGCGTCGTGGGACGTGGCGGATGTCTCGTCCCTCGTCGCCGAGGAGGGCTGCCGCAAGGGGCTGCTCGAGCCGATCGACACGACGAGTCTGGCGCCCGCGCCCGATGCCGCCCCCCCGGACAGCGACTTCCTCCCGGGCGCCCTCACCCGCTGCGCGGTGGCGAGCGTGGCCTGGTCCTCGCTTATCGTCTACGACAACCACCGTTTCGCCAAGCGCCGGCCGAGCAAGCTGCGGGATTTCTTCGATATCAAGCGCTTTCCCGGCAAGCGCGCCATGCCACGCGGTCCGCGCTATGCGCTGGAGATGGCCCTGATGGCCGATGGCGTGGCGCGCGAGGACGTTTACGACCTGCTGGCCACCGAGGAGGGTCTCGCACGGGCCTTCGCCATGCTGGAGCGCATCAGGGAGCATGTGGTCTGGTGGACGCGGCCCGAGGAGGCGCTGGCCCTGCTCGCCCGCGGCGAGGTGGCCATGGCCGTGGCGTTCAGCGGCCGGGTCTTCAAGGAGATCGGTGTGCATTCGCGCCCCTGGTCCATCATCTGGGACGGGCAGATCTATGATCTCGACTACTGGGTCATTCCGAAAGGGGCCGCGAGCAAGCGGGAGGCCATGCGCTTCATCGCCTTTGCAACCCGCCCCGACCGACTGGCCGAGCAGACGCGCTGGTTCCCCTATGGCCCGCTGCGCCGCTCGGCGCTCAAGGACGTGGGGCGGCACCCCGTTCTCGGCATCGACATGGTCCCCTTCCTGCCGACGGCGTCGGGGAATTTCGCCTCGGCGCTGCGCGTGGACAGTCGCTGGTGGCATGCCAACGAGCCACGTCTAAAGCGCCGCTTCGCCGCCTGGCTCGCCGGCTCGGACAGCGAGACGGGCCGGCGGGGAGCACCAAGGCGCGGGGACGGCACCTGACGAGGCGGTCTTGCGAACGGCTTCGTGCGCCCCTGCGCCGCCATCCACAGTTTTCGTCGGTTAACCAATCGTTTCGACCATCGGGCAATTGACCGCTGCCCGAAAAGCGTCTTGCATGGCAAACAGGCAGCCTTAGCACGACTCGTGGAGAGCCGGAGCCTTGACGTATTTCGTCGTTCGGGTCGACGCTCTACGAGGTTGTCTTGTGAAAACCTGTTGTCAGGGGGGAGACGAATCCCATGGAAGCTAAAGTCATATGGCTTTTTGTCTTCGTCATCCTGTATTGGGCGTACTGCATCTTCTGGGGTATCAAAGGTGCGATTGCCTCCAAAACAGCGAGTGACTACTTCATCGCCGGACGCGGCATTTCGCTCTGGGTGTTCGTGTTGGCCGCCACGGCCACATCATTCTCGGGCTGGACGTTCATGGGCCATCCGGGCCTCATTTACCGGGATGGTTTCCAATACGCCTATGCCTCGTTCTACGCCATCACCATTCCGTTCACGGGTGTCATATTCCTGAAACGGCAATGGATGCTTGGAAAGCGCTTCGGTTTCGTGACGCCGGGCGAGATGCTCTCGGAGTATTTCCGCGGCGATGCCATCCGGCTTCTGGTCGTGATCGTGGCGCTGTGCTTCTCCGTGCCCTATCTCGGCCTGCAGCTTCGCGCCTCCGGCTTCCTGTTCAACGTCCTGACCGACGGCATGTTCTCGGTCGAGGTGGGCATGTGGCTCCTGTCGGCGGTCGTGTTCATCTACGTGGCGTCGGGCGGCCTCAGGGCCGTGGCCTATGTGGACACCCTCCAGTGCATCCTGCTGGCGGGCGGCATCATCGCCATCGGCATCATCGCGCTCAACGCGGTGGGCGGCTTCGAGAAGCTCAACCAGGGCATCGCCGCCTTGGCGCAGATCGACACCAAGAAGACGCCTGATGGCTACAGCCACTATATCGCCATTCCGGGTGTCATCCAGTTCGTGGCCGGCCTCGGGGTCGAGAACCCGGTGGGCGGCGCCTGGACGGGCATGATGATCCTGACCTACATGTTCGCGCTGATGGGCATCCATTCGGCGCCGGCCTTCACCATGTGGGCCTTCTCGAACAAGAACCCGGCGCCCTTCGCGCCTCAGCAGGTCTGGGCCTCGTCCTTCGGCATCGGCTTCATCCTGTTCTTCTTCACCGCCTTCCAGGGCATCGGCTCGCATTTCCTGGGCGCGGACGCGAAGATGCTGGCGGCGCACCCCGATCTCGTCAACAACGTGCTCGGGGCCGCGATGCAGGCCGATTTCGGGGTCAACGACATCATGAATGCCCCCGGCAAGCAGGGCATGCTCGTGCCGCTCCTCATCAATCTGATGTCGGACACGGCGCCTTGGCTGGTCGGCCTCCTGGCGGTCTGTGCGCTGGCGGCCATGCAGTCCACCGGCGCGGCCTACATGTCCACCGCGGGCGGCATGCTCACGCGTGACATCCTCAAGCACTTCATCATGCCCAACGCCTCTCACGCCACCCAGAAGTTCTGGGGCCGTGTCGGCGTTGCCGTGATCGTGGGTGCGGCGCTGGTGGTCGCCACCTTCTCCAAGGATGCGCTGGTGCTGCTGGGCGGGCTGGCGGTGGCCTTCGGCTTCCAGATGTGGCCGTCGCTGATCGCGGTGTGCTATGCGCCGTGGTTCACGCGGGCCGGCATCACCATCGGCCTCTTCCTCGGCATCATCGCCGTGATCGCGACCGAGAAGTTCGGTGGGCAGATCGCATCGGCCTTCGGCTACAAGCTCCCGTGGGGGCGCTGGCCGCTGACCATGCATTCGGCCTTCTGGGGCATCTTCTTCAACCTGGGCGCGGCGATCCTCATCTCCGCCGTCACCCAGAACAAGGACGACTATGCCCATCGCATGAAGTTCCACAACTTCCTGCGCGAGCATGCCTCTGTGCCGGAGCACAAGCGCGGCCTCATTCCGGCCGGCTGGATCATCGTTCTGGTGTGGTTCTTCTTCGGCATCGGCCCGGGCGCCGTGATCGGCAACACGATCTTCGGCAACCCGAACGATGCGACCACCTGGATGTTCGGCATGCCCTCGATCTGGGCCTGGCAGGTCCTCTGGTGGGCGCTGGGCGTGTTCATGATGTGGTTCCTGGCCTACAAGCTGGAGATGTCCAGGGTGCCCGAGCGTGAGGTCGAGGCGCTGGTGGAGGACATCGGCGACCTCGGCGAAGGCAAGGCGCGTCTCGATCTGGACGCGCCGGGCAACTGAGGCCCACATCTCGCACACGACAATCGTTGGGGGCCGCCCCGGGGCGGCCCCCTTCACATTTCTCGATAGACGCTTGGGCGCATGTCGCTCCGGCTCCGACTGCCACCCAAATCGTGCTTCTCGTTCCGCCTCGGCGCCTGCCCCTTCACGATGGGCCGCAATATCTGCTATGAGAGGCGAGCCTCTGTGGTCTGTTCCCATTCGTGACGATGGAATGGTGCTCTCGCCATGCCCTTGGGATTGCTCTGGTTTCTGGCCTGGTCGGCCCTGCTGGCAATCGCGCTGTGGTTTCCCGCGCGAAGGCTCATCTTCGTCTTCTCCGTGCGCCGCCTGCAACGCAAGCTCGGCCGCGAATTGACCGCCGTCGAGACCCAGGGCCAGGCGCGCCGGGCGGCCTTCATCGCCGCCTTTCTCGTGCTCGTGTTCGCCCCCCTGTTCAACTACAACATCTTCGGGATACCGGTGTTCCGATGAGCGATGATCGCACCTATCGCTTCCTGAAATGGGGCGCCATCCTTTCCGTCGTGTTCGTTCTCGGCTGGATGGCGATCGACTATTACCGCGCCTTCGGTCCCGGGGACGTCGCCTATATCGACGGCAACAGCCTCTTCAAGGACGGGGACTACGAGCGCGCGGTCGAGTACTATCTGCGCGCGATCGAGGAGAGCCCCGAGCATGTCGGCGCCTGGCATTCCCTGGCCAACGCCTATGTGCAGCTCAAGGACTATGACCGGGCGTTGACGGCCATCGAGCGGGCGATCCAGCTCAAGCCCGATTTCGGCGGTCTCTATGCCATTCGCGGCATCATTTACGACCATATGGGCAAGTATCGCCGTGCGATTGCGGACTATGAGAAATCCCTGCGCATGGATCCCAAGGTCAGCGATGGCATGCACTGGCTCGACAGGTTGCTCTACAACGTCCAGGAGCGCCCGCCGACGGTCAAGGACCGCATGCTCTATCTCAAGGCGCAGTTTCGCCTGCCGCCCGAGAAGCGGGTCCTGCGCAAGCCCGAGGTGGACGAGGCCCAGCGCCCCTATGAGCAATAGGCCATCGTCGGCGCACCTGGCGCCCCATTCGTGCCCATTGATCCGTATACGGTTTCAATATCGGCTTCTTGGCCGATGACAGGGGCGGGCGCGGCGCGGTCGCCATCTGTGATAGAAGTGGGGCCTCGATGGGCAAGGACGCCCTCGAACACAGGGAGTAGTCAAGTCATGAGAAAACTGTTCGTTCCCGTTACGGCCCTGATGCTGGCCTCCGGCATCATGGCCAGCACTGCGAAGCCGGCCGAGGCCAGGCACAGGCATCACGGTGGCCATATCGCCGCGGGCATCGCCGCGGGAATCGTGGCCGGTGCGGTCATATCCGGCTTTGAGCACCGTCATCATCGGCACTATCGGCGTCATCGCCATCGCCACTGCCATCATGGGCGGCGCGGCGTCTACTGCCACACGCACCGGCATGGACGCGGTCACCATCATTGATCGACGCCGGTCACCACAACTCTTCGTCTCGCAGGCCCGGGGCAGCGCCGCACGTTGCCCCGGGCCGTGCTCGATGGCGGCCCAAGCGACGCGGTGGGCGCGGACACAATTAACCTTCCGGCCATGAAGGGACACGGCATTCACACGACGTTCATGTGGCGCATGGTCTCCTCTCCTGCAGAGTCGCGGGCGGTCCTGGCGGACGGTGCTCGGCTCGTCGCTCGGGGCAACGGCGCCCCCGCCACTGGGAAGGAACCGTCATCATGAAAACGTTCTTCGTGTTTGCCGCCGCACTGATCTTGGCCGCCGGATTCACGGGGGCGAGCGTGCAGCAGGCCAAGGCCGGGCACCATGCCGGCCATGTGGTCGCCGGCATCGCCGCCGGAATTGCCGCGGGCGCCATCGCGGCCGGGGCAGGCCATGGCGCAAGGCACGGCGTTCGCCGCCACCACCGCCGCCACGGCGTTCATCGTCGCCATCATGGCCGCCACGGTCACCGTCGCCATCGGGGCCACCACCGTCATGGCGGCCATCACCGCGGCGGCCACTAGGCCGTTGCACGCCGGGCGTCGCATGGATGGCGCCCGGTGCGATCGTGGGCTCGCCCTGGCCGGTGTTCGAGCCGGCCAGCGGCTTTTCCGTGACGGGGCCGGTGGCCGCGCGCCTGTGACGAGGCGATAGCTGCCTGGCCGATGCGCCGGCGCGTCGCGCCGCGCGGCTATGCATGTGCCGGGAACGACCGTCCTTGGGTCGGCGCATCGCCGGCGGCTGCGCTCGCCGGAGCCTCTCCGCGGACCGCATGTCCCCTCTGCCACGTCGAGCGGACATCTATCCGTGGGCTTGCGCTCGACCGTGCAACGCGGTCGGCGTTAACGATGCTGGCGTCCGGCCCCCCTGCATTCATGCAACGTTCATGCGCGGTGTGGTTTCATTCCTCCAGAGGCTGAAGCAGTCCATCTCATGCGGCTCCGGTCTCGCCCGGGGGCGCGACCGCCCTCATTTCACCAGGGGAGGACCTGAAGTCATGAAGAAAGTTCTCGCATCCGTCGCGGCGGTGATTCTGGCCGCAGGCCTCATGGGGGCCTTCGCTCAGAAGGCGCAGGCGCGGCCCCATCACGGACACCATGGCGGCCATATCGCGGCTGGCATTGCGAGTGCACTTGTGCTCGGTGCCATCGCCCACAATTATGGCCATCGTCACTATCGGCACCGCTATCACCGGCACCGCCACTATCGCCATCGCCATTGGCGGCACCGCCATCATCGCCACCGTCGTCATTACCGGCACCGCCGCCATCATCGCCACCACTGGTGATGCGGCGAGCGGCGACCGGACCTGGCGAGGCGTGGTGAGCCGCGTCTCGGCCTGGTCCGCGCCGGGCGAAGGGCCGATGCCGGCGGCCTGTCCGGCGCGAGGATGATTGGACGGGCGGGGCGGAAGACCTGCGCGTCCACACTGTGAGGGTCGGTGCCCCCTGCGGGCCCTCGGAAGGCCGGGACCGCGCGGTGCCGGGACCGGGGCCGCAGCGCAAGGGCGGGCGCCAAGGCAACGGCATCTTTCCGCAGGTTCGGGAGGATTGAATCATGAAAAACTATCTCGCGCCTATCGCGGCGCTGGTTCTGGCCGTCGGCATCACGGGCGCGACGGTGCAGCAGGCCGAGGCCGGCCACAAGGGTGGTCGCGTCGCTGCGGGCATCGCCGCCGGACTGCTTGCCGGCGCCCTGCTCTACAACTACCAGCATTCCCGCGCCCACGCCCATAGCTATCGGCGCACATGCTATCGCGGCCCGCGGCGTTGCCGCCGGGTGCGCAAGTGCTGGTATGATGATTGGGGCTATCGCCACTGCAAGACCCGCACGAAGTGCTGGCGCCCGCGTTATTGCGACTGAGTGCGCGGGGTCCACGACGCCCTGGGGCCTTTGCGATTGGCGTGACCGGTCCGCACGCAGCCAGCGGCGTCGTGCGGGCCGCGCGCGCGTTCTCCTGGTCGCCCTTCCGGCAAGCATGCCTCTCGCGGCTCGCCGGCGCCGAGGTTGCGCCCCCGGCTATGCATCGGCGCCGCGCCGTGCTGCGACGCGCATGGCATCGACCGTGTGCAGGGCGATCGCGGCGGCATTGGAGACGTTCAGGCTCGAAAGCGCCCCCCGGGTCGTGATGCGCACCAGAAGATCACAATGGGCGCGTGTGAGCCGGCGCAGCCCCTTGCCCTCGGCTCCGAGAACCAGGGCGAGCGGGCCCGTTGCCATCCCCGGCGCCAGGGTCTCGAGCGCCGTGTCCGCCTCCCCGTCGAGGCCGATCCGCATGATCGCGCGCCGGCCGAGCATCTCCAGAGCGCGCGCCAGATTGGGAACCCGGACCACTGGCACATGCTCCAGCCCGCCACAGGCCGCCTTGGCGAGCGCGCCTGCGAGCGGTGGGCAGCCCCGGCGGGCGAGGATCAGCCCATGGGCGCCGAAGGCCGCCGCCGAGCGCAGGATGGCGCCCACATTGTGCGGGTCGGTGAGCTGGTCGAGGACGATCAGAAGAGGCGGTCCGCCGGGCGCGCCGCTGCGCGCCGCGAGCGCCCCTGCGGCCGCCTCGTCCCTTGCGCCGGCGATCGCGGCAAGGTCCGGCTCCGCCAGCGCGGTGGTCTCGAGCAGAACGCCCTGATGCACCGTATCGGGGCCGAGCAGGCGGTCCAGCGTCCTGGGCGTGACGGTCTCGATGGGGATGTCGAGGCCCTCGAGCACATCGGCGAGCCGGCGCGCCGCGTTCTGCGTGAGGCTCAGCCGGATCGGCTGCCGGCGCGGATTGGCGAGCGCTGCCGCCACCGCATGAAGGCCGAAAAGGCGCACAGGCTCGTGACCGGCACGCTCGGCCGTGTCCGTGTCCGGGTCGGCACGGGAGAGGGCGCCGGCACGGCGAGCGGGTTTTCCACCGCCCGAGCGGGCCCTTGGGGCCCCCTGGCGCCGCGCGCGCCCGGTTTTGCGATCACGGCCTGTCATGTCCCTGACCTAGGCGGGATCGGGGCGCTTGTCCATCCAGGGGAGCTCCGGCCAGTCGGCCCCCAGTGGAAAGGCGCCGGGGGCGCGTCATTAGATATTGACATGCTTCGACTCACTCCCCATAAACCCTCTGATGTCCCTGCTGGAAACGGCGGGGCGACTTTCTTTGGATGCTTCCCCATCTGGCAATGAAGGAGGGGTGCCCGAGTGGTTAAAGGGGACGGGCTGTAAACCCGTTGGCTATGCCTACGTTGGTTCGAATCCAACCCCCTCCACCAGCCAGAAGGCAGAAGCCAGAAGCCGGAAACCATAAGGGAGCAAGGGGAGAGCGCATCGCATCAAGGGACAGGCCGGAGCCGGGCTGCAGGGATCATTCACGTTGCCACCTCATGCAACGGAAGTATTTGGCCGGAGCATTGCCGCACCCGCCATTCTGGTTTCCGGCTTCTGGTTTCTAGTTTCCGAACGCGGGTGTAGCTCAATGGTAGAGCAGCAGCCTTCCAAGCTGACGACGAGGGTTCGATTCCCTTCACCCG
>JALUTE010000434.1:0-1992 GCA_027058255.1 Methyloligella sp.
CCGCGAGGATGCGGGGCGCGAGCTTGTCCTCGGCGAAACGCCGGGCCGTCTCGGCAACGAGCCGCTCCTCCTCGCGGAGCTGGTCGTCGAGGCGGAAGGGATCGGCCCAGTCGAAGGGCGGGCGGGTGGCGCTTTCCCGTGCGGGCTTGTCGAGGGCAGTCTCGGCCATGGAACGTCCCTTCACTTGCGTTCGATACTCGAAATCATCCGAACCGCGACCGGCCCTGCAATGGCTATTTCAGCAGCGCCTGCAGCTCCTTGAACTCGGGCGTGCCCGCCTTCTCGAGCCATTCGAACATGACCATCTCGTTGTCCACCACCTCGGCGCCGGTGCGCGCCAGGCGCTGCAGGGCGAGACGCCGGCTCGAGGCCGTGCGCGAGCCGACCGCATCGGCGACGACGAAGACGGCGAAGCCTTCCTCCAGGAGGTCGAGCACCGTCTGGGCCACGCAGACATGGGTCTCGATGCCGGCCACCACCACCTGGCCGCGTCCCGCGCGCCTGTGGGCGATCAGATGGTCCTGGAGCGTCGCATCGCGCATGCAGGAGAACGCAACCTTGGAGAAGACCATGGCATCGTTGCCCGCATTGGTCCGGAGCGGCTCCACGGTGCTGCCAAGCCCTTGGGGATATTGCTCGGACAGGGTGATCGGCACGCCGAGACGTTTGGCATAGGCGAGCAGGCGGTCGCAATTGGCGAGGACGCGATCCTTCTCGTGAATGGCAGGCAGCAGCTTCTCCTGCACGTCTACGATCAAGAGTTGGGAGCCGGCGCGGTTGAGCAGCATGGCTTGAATGTCTCCTCGGCGTTTCCTGGTCGGGGCGTTGCCGCCTCTGGTCGTTGGGCCTCGTCATCGAGCTTCGCGCCCCATCATCGACCAAGCCGAGGCGCGGGGCAATCCGTTCTTCCTGCCGATGGGCTCGTGGGCGGGGGACGCATGCGCGTGGTCCGGATGCGCGGATGCTCCGGGCGGCCTCAGGGGGCGGGGGCGCCGTCGCGCAGCAGCTTGTAGACGATGGAATCGAGCAGGGCCTCGAAGCTCGCATCGACGATATTGGGCGAGACGCCCACCGTGTACCAGCGGTTGCGCTCGCCATCCATGCTCTCCACGAGCACGCGTGTGACGGCATCCGTGCCGCCGGTGAGGATGCGCACCTTGTAATCGACGAGCTCGACATCCTCGATATAGGACTGGTAGCGGCCGAGATCCTTGCGCAGCGCCCGGTCGAGGGCGTTGACCGGGCCATTGCCCTCGCCGACCGACATCAACACCTCGCCGGAGCCGTTGATGGAGAGCTTGACGGTGGCCTCCGACACGGTGACGAGCTCGCCGAGAGCGTTGTGGCGGCGCTCCAC
Organism: Methyloligella sp.; assembly: GCA_027058255.1. Classification (GTDB taxonomy): domain Bacteria; phylum Pseudomonadota; class Alphaproteobacteria; order Rhizobiales; family JALUTE01; genus JALUTE01. The sequence continues at coordinate 1,358 of JALUTE010000434.1, forward strand.
CAGAACCCGGAAGCTGTCCACGGAGAAATAGCGTGGCACCTCGCCCAGGATGCGCCGCGCCAGGAGCTCGAAGGACGCGTCCGCCGCCTCGTAGGAATAGCCACGCGCCTCGCGCGCCTTCATCTCCCTGAGGAGCTCGGCGATGCGCGGGTCGTCCTTCTCGACCGAGATGCCGAGGCGCGCAAGCTCCGAGACGATGTTCGAGCGCCCCGCCTGATCGCCCACAAGGACGCGGCGCGTATTGCCCACGCTCTCCGGTGGCACATGCTCATAGGTCGAGGGGTCCTTGAGAATGGCGGAGGCATGGATGCCCGCCTTGGTGGCGAAGGCGGCCTCGCCCACATAGGGCGCCTGCCGGTCGGGGGCGCGGTTCAGCACCTCGTCGAGCACCCGGCTCGCATGGGTGATGCGGGTGAGCCGCTCCGGCGTCACACCGATCTCGAAACGGTCGGCATAGGCGGACTTCAGCAGCAGGGTCGGGATGATGGAGACGAGATTGGCATTGCCGCAGCGCTCGCCGAGGCCGTTGAGGGCGCCCTGGATCTGCCGCGCCCCGGCCCGCACCGCCGCGAGCGCATTGGCGACCGCGTTCTCGGTGTCGTTGTGGGGGTGAATGCCGATCCGCTCGCCGCTGC
>JALUTE010000434.1:2002-2690 GCA_027058255.1 Methyloligella sp.
ACCACGGCCTCGACGATCTCGCCGATCTCGTCCGGCAGGGTGCCGCCATTGGTGTCGCACAGCACCGCCCAGCGCGCGCCCGCCGCGAGCGCGGTGTCGACACAGGCGAGGGCGAAATCGGGATTGGCCTTGTAGCCGTCGAAGAAATGCTCGCAATCGAGCAGCGCCTCGCGGCCCGACTCCACGACCGCCTCCACCGACTGGCGGATGCTCTCCAGATTCTCCTCATTGGAGATGCCGAGGGCGACGCGCACATGGTAGTCCCAGCTCTTGGCCACCAGGCAGATGGCATCCGCCTCGGCCGCGAGCAGGGCCTGGAAGCCGGCATCGTTGGAGATGGAGCGCCCGGCCCGCTTGGTCATGCCGAAGGCGGTCATGCGCGCGTTCTGCCAGTTGCGCTTCTTGGAGAAAAAGGCGGTGTCGGTGTCGTTGGCACCCGGATAGCCGCCCTCGATATAGTCGAGGCCGAGCTCGTCGAGGGTGCGGGCGATGAGGATCTTGTCCTCCAGGGAGAAATCGACGCCCGTGGTCTGCGCGCCGTCGCGCAGGGTGGTGTCGAAGAGAAAGAGCCGTTCCTTGCTCATCGGGCGATCTCCCATGTGGTCTTGAGCTCGCCGGTCTCGGGATCGCGGGCATCCTTGAGCACGATGCCCATGGCCGCCAGCTCGTCGCGGATGCGGTCCGCCTC
>JALUTE010000435.1 GCA_027058255.1 Methyloligella sp.
AGCTCGAACTATCGCGACGGCTGGTTCATGGGCTTCACGGGCAAGTTCGTCACCGGCGTCTGGTTCGGCAATGACAATTACCGCCCGACCAACCGGGTCACCGGCGGCAGCCTGCCGGCCATGACCTGGAAGAAATACATGGTGGCGGCCCACGCCTATGCCTCGCCGGCCTTTGCGCCGGTGCCCGGCCTGCCGCCCCATCCCAACCAGGTCGCCGCCATGGCGGAGCTCGCGGCGCTCAAGCGGGCAGGCGGTGGGCATCCGGGCGCGGACGACGGCGCGGAGGACCGGATGTCGGAGCGCACCCGCGCCCTGCTGCGCCGCCTGGGCCAGAGCTTCCGGGGCGCCATGCGCGGCTCGCTCAGGTCCCGCGCCGGCCGGCCTGGCGAGCGCGCGCAGAACGACGGTGCATGGGCGCCCGCATCGGCGCGGCCGCGCCAGACGGCGCTTCGGGCCAATGGCGAGCGTCCATGAGGCCCGCGATGGAGCGCGCACGTCCGGAGGCGACGAGATGACGTTCTGGCACAGGCCGAGCCGCAAGCTCCAAGGCGCGAGGCTGCGCCCGTCCCGCACCTCGCTCGCCCGCGCGTTCGTGCCGAGGCGTGCCGGCGCGCTGACATTTCTCGCCAATTTCGCCCTTTTCCTCCTCCTCTCCCTCGCCGGGGGCTTTGCCAGCGCCTGGTATGGCATCGAGATCGGCTCGCGCCTCACCACCGAGAGGCACGGCCCCTGGCGAAGCTGGATCGCCGCCGGCAGGCCCGACGCCGACCCCTATACGCGCGCCTACATGGCCCGCTCGGGGCGCCTGCCGATCACCTCCACGAGCGCGCGCTATTATCTCGCGCGCGAGGACAGCGAGGGCAACGCCCTGGACGAGCGATGCGAATATGTGATCGAGGGCCGCGGCCCGACGGGCGGCTGGTGGAGCCTCGCCGCCTATGACGCGGACGGCCGGCTGATGCGCAATCCGGCGGAGCGCTATGCCTTCAACAGTGCAAGCCTGTTGCGCGCGCCCGATGGAAGCTGGCAGATCCGGCTGGCACGCGATGCACGGGCGGGCAACTGGTTGCCGGTCTCCGGCGACAATGGGCTGGCGCTGATGCTCCGGGTCTATGGCTCCGGGGTCAGAGGCGAGCTGTCGGCGGCGGCACAGGGGGGGCTCGACCTGCCGGCGGTGCGGAGGGTGCGATGCGACTGAGCCGAAGAAGCCTCGCGCGGCTATGGGGCGGGTTGAGCTGGTTCTGGGTCGTGGCGGCCGTGATCACGGGCGGGGTCATCCATATCGCGACCGTTCTGGCACTGCCCTATCTGGCCACCGATACGGCCTGGACTCGCCTGGGCGGCGCACTCGCCGCCAATCGCATGCAGGTGCTGCCGCCCGCAACGCCCGAGCTGCAGGCCTTTCCGTTCATGGCGCCGGATGTGCGCTATGCCGCCTGCCGGTACGATCTCTCCGAGGGGCCGGTAATCGTGCGTGCCGACCTGCTCCATCCCACATGGTCCATCGCCCTCTATACGCCGCGCGGCGACAATTTCTACACCGTCACCAGCGCCGATCTCGGCCGGCGCACCGTCAAGCTGCGCCTCGAGCAGGCTGCGGAAGGCCCCGACGAGCCCCTGCCCTTGCCCCGCAAGGCCAGAACTCTCCGGGATCCGGGTGTGCGGGTCACCGTGCCGAGCGCCGAAGGAATCCTTCTCATTCGCGCGCCGCTCCTGGGCGATGCCTATCTGCGCGAGGCCGACAATGCCCTCTCGCAGGCGAGCTGCGCCAAGGCGTCCTGACCGCCGGCCGCACCCCGCCCTCGCCCCTCAGTGCTCGCGCGGCTCGTCCCGGTGCGGGTCATGCACCGCCGGCGCCTCTCGCCCCGCATCGCTCCACCGCGTCACCCGGATGCCGGGGAAGATGACGACCTGTCCGAGCTCGGCCGCAGCGGGGATATCGCCACCTCCATCGTGAGAGCGCGGCGAGCGACAGGGCGGGCGGAATTTCACGATCCTGGCCATCGGCGGACTCCATGGATGCCGTTATGCGCCTCGGCGCGGGCATGCGCACCCGTCCATTGTACCGTCAACCATGGTTAAGAAATCGTGAAGACCCCCCAGCCCCTCTCGGCGCCCCTACCAGCGGGCGGCGATGTCGATGCCGGCGCCACGCATGCGCGCAAGCCGGGCGAGCAATCGGCCCGAGATCCGGCCCGTCGCGACCATCCCCTGATCGCGCTCGAAGCTTGCGATGGCCTTGGCCGTGCGCGCATTGATGGCCCCGTCGGCCGGGCCGGGACGATAGCCCAAACGCGCCAGCGCCTTCTGCACCGTCATGACGAGATGGCGTGCCGCGGCCCGGTCCGCCTCGGAGATCTTGGCGGCCCCGCGCGAGCGCCCTCGCCCGTCACCCTGCGCCATCTCGCGGCCCGAGAGCCCGAGGAGAATCCGCTGAAGCAGGTCCTGCGAGGGAATGCCCGTCGCCGGCATGCCTTCGTCGTGCTCATAGGCCATGATGGCGGCGCGGGTCATCATGCCGGCGATTCCGTCGACGCCACCAGGCTGATAGCCGCGGGCGATGAGCTCGCGCTGAATGGCTCGAACGACCTTTCGCGGCGCGCCGCTGCGTGGACGCATGGCACTGCGGGGCCTGGGCACGGCGCCGGATGCGGGCGCCGTGCCCAGGCCCCGCAGTGCCA
>JALUTE010000436.1 GCA_027058255.1 Methyloligella sp.
TGCATGAGTCCCTCCTACTCGCGGGTCTCGAAACGCGGTCTTTTTGCGCGCTGGGCGCGGCGCCCGCAAGCACGGCGATGGTCGCCCCCTCCGCGCAGGCTCGAAGAGACGGTGCTGGCGGGAGAACGCATGCGGCTGGCTGTGCCGCATCGGCACGGCATTTAACCGTTCCTTCACCACCACCGTTTACCGTTCCGCCAGTCCGGATCGATGGCTCGCATCGGCGATCCGTCTCGCGCTGGCCGGGAATGGTGGGACATGCTTCTTCGTACCGTATTGATCGACGTACCCTATCAGATCGCCCTGGCACTTTCGATCGCGAGCCACGCCACGGGCACTGGCTATGACTATCTGGTGCGAACCGCAGCGACGGAAAGCAATTTCGACATCGCCGCACGCGCCCGAACCTCCAGCGCCGAGGGCCTCTTTCAGTTCATCGACGAGACCTGGCTGCGCACCATCAAGGAGGAGGGGGGCAAATATGGCCTCTCCGCCTATGCGAACATGATCTTCCGGACGCGGTCCGGGCGCTATTACGTGCCGGACCCCAAGGCGCGCCGGGCCATTCTCGCTCTGCGCAAGGACCCGAAGATCGCCGCGCTGATGGCCGGCGCCTTTGCGCGCAAGAATCGGGACCGGCTCGCCAAGGGCATCGGGCGCACGCCCACCGACGGCGAGCTCTACATTGCGCATTTCCTGGGGCCTTCGAATGCGGTGCGCCTCATTCGCCTCGTGCGCCGGCGCCCGGGGCTGAATGCCGCGCTCATCTTTCCCGAGGCAGCGCGTGCGAACAGGCGCGTCTTTTTCGACGGTGAGCGGGCACGGACCGTGCGCGAGGTCTATCGCTACATCACGCGCAGCTACGCCCGCCGGGGCGGCAAGGGTGCCCGTGTTGCCAAGGCGGCGCTGCACCGAGGCGCCCGAAGCGCGCAGGGTGCCAAAAGCGCCCAGGGCGCCAAGAGCGCATCCCCGGAGCGCAGGGCGATGGTGCGCCCGGTCTCAGAAGGGGCCCGGCACCCGAGTGCGGCAGGGCTGCCCGTGCGCGTGGCCCTGCGCGGCAGCCTGCACGACGACGATGGCACGGGCCTGCGCGGCGGCATCGCGGCAGTGCCCGCAACGCTCGCGCCCTGGCGGACAGAGATTCGCCAATCCGCCCGCCGCTGATCAAGAGGGAGAACGAGCGGCGGGCGAACGCTTCATTCAATAGCGGAACTGCTCGGCAAGGATGCGCTCGTCCAGCGCATGGCCGGAATCGAACATCAGATAGATGTCGATATCGCCGGCCTGGCGCACCTCCACCTCGTGCACGAAACGGAACTCGGTATGATCCGCGACCGCGCTCACCGCCCGCTTGTCCGCCTCGAGCACCGTGATCCGCACATGCGCCGTATTGGGAATGATGGCGCCGTGCCAGCGCCGGGGGCGGAAGGGGCTGATGGGTGTGAGCGCGAGAAGCGGCGCATTGATGGGCAGGATCGGCCCGCGCACGGAAAGGTTGTAGGCCGTGCTGCCCGCAGGTGTTGCCACGAGAACCCCGTCGCAGATCAACTCGTCCATGCGCACCTTGCCGTCGATGGAGATGCGCAGCTTGGCCGCCTGGTAGGTTTGCCTGAAAAGCGACACCTCGTTGATCGCAAGCGCCTCGAACCGCGCATTGTCCCGGTCGCGCACCACCATGCGCAGGGGATGGATGATATTGAGCTCGGCCTTCGCCAGCCGGGCCCGCAGGTCGTTCTCGTCATACTCGTTCATGAGGAAGCCGACCGAGCCGCAATTCATGCCATAGATCGGGATGCGGGCGTTCATGAAGCGGTGGAGCGTCTGCAACATCAAGCCATCGCCGCCAAGCGCGACGATGACGTCGGCCTCCTCGGGGGGGCAGTCTCCATAGCGTTCGATAAGCCGCTCACGTGCCGTGCGTGCCTCTGGCGTGGCGGCGGCGATGAAAGCGATCTTGTCGAAACGGCGTGGCTTCTCGGTCATGGCACGTCAGGGGCGTCGGGGCGAAGTCGGGCAGGGCGGAGCGAATGGGACGCCGGGCCGTCGCTGGCGCATCGGCCGGGGCTCGTGTAGAGAAGGGATCGCGATACCTCCGAGGTATGGCAGAGGTGGGGCGGAACCCGCAATCGCGGAGGCTGACGCAAATGCGTGACGAGGACAAGCCCATCGTGATCTATACCACATTCGCCACGCGCGAGGACGCGGAGCGCGCAGGCGGCGCGCTTGTGGATGCCAGGCTCGCGGCCTGCGTCAACATTCTCCCGTCCATGACCTCGATCTATGTCTGGAAGGGCGAGCGTTGCCGCGAAAGCGAGGTGGTGATGCTGGTCAAGACCCGCCGTGGCATCGAGGCGCGGGCGCTCGAGGAGCTGCGTCGCCGCCACCCTTACGAGAACCCCGCCCTCCTGGTGTTGCCGGTGGTGGGAGGCAGCACGGATTTCTTCCACTGGATCGCGGAGCGGACGGGCGCGCCGGAGACCGGCGTCGTCTGAGCGCAGGCAAGGCGCGGAGCGCAGTTGAGGGGCGGCGTGCGAGGCGGGCCATGCATCGGCGGGGGAGCGGATGAGCCTCAGGATCGTCTTCATGGGCACGCCGGATTTCGCCGTGCCGACGCTCCTGGCCGTTCTGGAGGCGGGCCATGAGGTAGCGGCGGTGCTCACCCAGCCGCCGCTA
>JALUTE010000437.1 GCA_027058255.1 Methyloligella sp.
CCGGCCCGCCCGGCGCGAACTGGATGATGATGAAGCTCACCGTCATGATCCCGAGCAGGGTGGGAACGATGAGCAGCAACCGCTTGATGATGTAGTTCAGCATGGCCCGCACATTAGGGGCGGGGGCCGAGGGCGGCAAGATCGCAATTGGGGCGCGGTGAACAGGAGATGGCCCCGGCGCGCACAGCTCCCGTTCATCGCGTGCCACGCGCTTGCGCCCTCGGCCATCGCCGGGAGGACAGACGAGGTCTACGCCTTCCTCTTGTAGCCGGTGATCATGGCTTTCACGAGATTCTCCCTGTGAAGGAGGCTCGAGAGGATCACGCCGGCAATGTGCAGGCCGATGAGCGCGAGGGTGAGATTGGCCACGCCCTCATGCAGCTCCTCCACCCATTCGCGCCCCCAGAGGGCATCGGTCGTGGAGAGCCAGCCGGTGAGCACCGTCGCCACGAGGGCGGCGAGCAGGATGACGATCATCGCCCCGCCTGCCGGGTTGTGACCGAGATAGCGCTTGGCCCGGCCCGCCGCCATGTCCTTGAGATAGGCGAGGGTCGCGCGCGGGCCGCGCACGAAGGTGGAGAAGCGTGCCGTCCGCGGCCCGATCAGTCCCCAGACGAGGCGGAAACCGACGAGGCCGAGAACGACCCATCCCGTCCACTCGTGCACGCGGTCGAGCTCCTCGGCCGTGAGCCAGGAGATTGTGAAGAAGGTCACGAGAGACCAGTGGAAGATCCGGACCAAGGGGTCCCAGACCTTGACGCGGCCGGAGGGCGCCGATGCGCCCTCCGCCCTCGTGAGATCGTCGCTGAGCGTATGCATGGCTATTTCACCTTGCGGCGCAGGACCTCGCCCGTCGCCGGGTCGACATAGAGCTCGACACGCATGCCGTCCTTGTCGAGGCCCTTGATCTCATAGCAGCTCCCCTCGATCTCGATCTTGCGCACGTCGAGACCGAAATCGCGAGCCACCTTCTCGATATCAGCCATGGATTTCCATGCGCTCCGCGGCGCGTCGGTGCAATCGCGCGGGCTGCTGTCGGCAAGCGCCGCGCCGGCGGTCACAAGGCCGGCCAGCGCGGCCATGGCGAGGCTCGTCGTCATCTGCGTGATTCTCATGATCTTCCTCCTGCGTTGTTCATCATCCTGCGTGCCACGCGCCGGGCCACGGCGCATGGCCCCGGATACCGTCAGCTGCGATGGCCGCGCCGGGAATGCTCCCACCGCTCATGGCGATAGCCCTCGCGCTTGTGCTTGCGCTCATAGCGATGGCGATGGCGATGGTGGCGGCGGCCATATTCGTGACGGTCGTGGTGGCGCTCATAGCGCTCGGAATGCTTGCGGCCATACTCGTAGCGCTCATCGCCGCTGGCAAGCGCCGTGCCGGCGAGCCCGGCAGAGAGAACGAGTCCGGCAATTGCGAGTGTTGTGGTCTTACGCATGATCTTCCTCCGATGTGATATGGGTTTGCGTTGTCGACGGGAGGCACGCTAAACCGGGCGCGCTGACGGATGGCTGAGGATGGCTGTCAGGAGATTGTCATCTCTCGCGCACTATGCTGCGCCCGATCACACAACCCCTTGCCAGCGTTGCAAAACGACCGGGACATGACGCGCAGACAACTTCTCTTTCTTCTCGCCACCGCGGCCCTTTTCGGGCCATGGCGCGTTGCCCATGCCGATGATGACGAAGGGGAGCGCCACCGGCGCGGGCGCCGGCGGCGCAGAGGCAAGCGACGGCGCCGGCACGACGACGACTATTCCTACGCGCGCGGCGCCGTGGAGCGCGGCGAGGCGGCACCTCTGGCGGACATCCTCCAGGCCGTCGCCAAGCGCTATCCGGGCGAGGTCGTGGAGATCGAGTTCGAACGCGAAGGCGGGCGTTGGGTCTACGAGGTCAAGCTCATCGATACCAAGGGGCGCCTCCTCGAGCTCTATGTGGACGCCAAGACCAAGGAGATCCTCAAGGTCGAAGGGGAGTAAGGGGCTATGCGCATTCTCGTCGTCGAGGACGAGGCCAGCGTGGCGGAGGATATCCAGCGCACGCTCGAGGCCTCCGGCTATATCGTCGAGCGGGCGAGCGATGGCGAGGAGGCGTGGTTCCTTGGAGACACGGAGGATTATTCCGCCATCATTCTCGATCTCGGCCTGCCCAAGATGGATGGCATCAGCGTTCTCAAGCGCTGGCGGGAGGGGGGGCGCAGCACGCCGGTTCTCATCCTGACGGCCCGAGGGAGCTGGACCGAACGGGTGGAGGGCATCGATGCCGGCGCCGACGACTATCTGGCCAAGCCCTTTCACATGGAGGAGCTTCTGGCCCGTCTGCGCGCTCTTCTGCGGCGCGCCGCGGGCCAGGCGGCTCCCGTGCTCACAGCCGGCCCCCTCACCCTCGACACGCGGCAGATGCGCATCTCGCTGCGCGGCGTGCCGGTCAATCTCTCGCCGCTCGAGTTCCGTTGCCTCAGCTATCTGATGCACCATCAGGGCCGGGTCGTCTCCCGGCTCGAGCTCACCGAGCACATCTATGCCCAGGATTTCGAGCGCGACAGCAATACGATCGAGGTCCTGGTGGCACGTCTGCGCAAGAAGCTTGGCGCCGGCATCATCGAGACCCGGCGCGGCTATGGCTACATCATTGCAGCGGCGGGCGAGGCGAGCGCGCCCGCCGCTGCAATGA
>JALUTE010000438.1 GCA_027058255.1 Methyloligella sp.
TATGATGTCGTGCCCTCGGCCCGAAGCCCTGGCGGCACCCCGGGCAACAGGGCGCTCACCACCGCATATAGTAAGGCCAAGGCGTGGCAAAAGGGGCAGCATGCCGCGACGAATGGCCCAATCCGCACGCCCCATGGGCCCCGGAGCCCTCGCGCCGCACCGCGCACGGGTCGACGAGGAAGGCCCTCGAGCCCGAGAGAGCGCGTCTCAAGTCGGAGCTCTTGAACGCGCGAGCGCGCATCGACCCTTTTGCGCGGTTGAGAGAGGCACAGGGGATCGGATAGGGTGCGGCCCATGACAGGGGACACGCCGGTACACATCACCGCGATCTATCGCTATCCGGTCAAGGGACTCTCGCCCGAGCCCATGGACGAGGCCACGCTCGCGCCCGGCCAGACCCTACCCTTCGACCGGGCCTGGGCGATCGAGAACGGTCCCGGCCGCTTCGACCCGGAGCGCCCGCGCCATCTGCCGAAGATCAACTTCCTCATGCTCATGCGCAACGAGCGGCTCGCGGCGCTCGAGACCCGGTTCGACGAGGAAAGCCGCACCCTCACCATTCTGCGCGAGGGCAAGCAGGTGGCGAAAGGCGCCCTGGAGACCCGTCTCGGCCGGCAGATGATCGAGCAGTTCTTCGCCGCCTACATGCCGAAATCCGAGCTGCGCGGCCCGCCGCGCATCGTCTGGGCCGCGGGCCACAGCTTTTCCGACGTCGCCGCCAAGTGCCTGCATATCGTCAATCTGGCCAGCGTGCGCGAGCTCGCCCGCGTGCTGGGCCGCGAGATCGACCCGCTGCGCTTTCGCGCCAATCTCTATGTGGAGGGGCTCGCGCCCTGGGTGGAGTTCTCGTGGCTGGACAAGGAGATCGGCATCGGCGAGGCGCGCCTTCTCGTCTTCGACCGCACCCAGCGCTGCGACGCCACCAATGTCGACCCCGCCACGGGCGAGCGCGACCTCGCCATCCCCGCAACCTTGATGCGCAGTTTCGGGCACAGCGACCTCGGCATCTATGCCCGCGTGACCAGGGGCGGTCCCATTCGCCCCGGCATGGCGCTCGAGCCACCGCAAGGCTGAGGTGCCCCCATGTTTAGACTTTTGGCCCCCCGCCTTTGCATCGCGCCCGAGTCGCACCACATGCTGTTGCGTGATCCGCCGGCGGGCACGCCATCCGATGCCGCAAGACGCCCGACACCTTCCTCACGGCACCCTTCCCAGAGGCGACCTAAGGACGCGAGCCAGCGATGACTATTGTCCAGAGATTTCTCAGGCTGGAATCGGCCAGCGGCTTCCTTCTGGTCGCGGCTCTCATCCTCGCCCTCATTGCCGAGAACTCTCCGCTCAAGCCCTTCTACGACATGCTGCTGAACACGCCGATGGAGCTGCGCATCGGCTCGTTCAAGCTGAGCAAGCCGCTCCTGCTCTGGATCAACGATGCCCTGATGGTGGTGTTCTTCTTCCTGGTCGGGCTCGAGCTCAAGCGAGAGATCATGATCGGGCAGCTCTCCTCGCCCTCCCGCGTTGCCCTCCCGACCCTGGCCGCCATCGCCGGAATCGTCGCGCCGGCGCTGATCTACACCGCCCTCAACCACGACAACCCGCTCGCCATGCGGGGATGGGCGATCCCGACCGCCACCGACATCGCCTTCGCCCTCGGCGTGCTCTCGCTCCTGGGGCGCCGGGTGCCGAGTGCGCTCAAGCTCTTCCTGCTGGCGGTGGCCATCATCGACGACATCGGGGCCATCATCATCATCGCCCTGTTCTATTCGGGCGACCTGTCCGCGACCATGCTGGCCATGGCCGGCCTGGCGACGGTGGCGCTGGCCTTTCTCAACTGGCGCGGCGTGACCACGGCGACGCCCTATGTTCTGGTGGGAGTCGTCCTGTGGCTGGCGATCCTGAAGTCCGGCGTGCACGCGACCATCGCCGGCATCATCCTTGCCATGTTCATTCCCCTGCGCGGGCCGGAGGACCCGAAAAAGTCGCTGCTCGGCCGTCTTGAGCACGACCTCCATGCCACGGTCGCCTTCATCATCCTGCCGGTCTTCGCCTTCGCCAATGCCGGGATCGACCTCACCGGCCTCGTGCTCGCCGACCTGCTGGCTCCGGTGCCCCTCGGCATCGGCCTCGGCCTGGTGCTCGGCAAGCAGCTCGGCATCTTCTCCATCGTCTGGCTCGCCGTGAAGACCGGCTTCGCGCGGCTGCCCGACAATGTGAGCTGGCTCCAGATGTACGGCCTTTCCGTGCTCTGCGGCATTGGCTTCACCATGAGCCTGTTCATCGCCTCCCTCGCCTTCGAGCAGGGCGCCATTCCCTATGCGATGAACGACCGTCTGGGCATCATCGCCGGCTCGCTCGTCTCGGCGCTGCTCGGCTATGGCATCCTGCGCGCCTTCTCCAGGCCCGCGGCGGGAGGCAACACCGCCATCGACGAGGCGAGCGGCGGCACCCGCACGGACGCTTGACGCAATCGGGCGGGCAGCGCCTCGCCCCGGCCTTGCAAGCGCGCCGGGTCAGTCCACGCTCAGGAAGGTCTCGCGAATGCGGGCTGACGCGTCGCGCAGGCGGGGCGCATGGCCGGTAGCCTCCTTGATGCTCATGCGCTGTGTGGGGGCATGGAGCGCCAGCGTGGCGATCATCCGCCCGCTCTCATCCGTGATCGGAACGGCAATCGCGACCATGCCGTCGACGAACTCCTCATTGTCGATGCCAAGACCGGTGCGGCGGATGGCATCGAGCAGGGCGAGCAGCTCGTCGGGATCGGTGATGGTGTTGCGGGCGTGGCGCTCCAGGGCCAGGGATTGCACGATCTGTCGGCGATGCGCCTTGCGCAGCGAGCTCAGATAGAGCTTGCCGCTCGCCGTGCAGTAGAAGGGCACGCAACTGCCGACCGGAAAGTGCACCCGCAGCGGCCAGCGTGTCTCCACGCGATCGAGATACTGCATGCCCCCTTCGACCGGGATGGTGATATTGCAGGTCTCGCCGACCTCCTCGGAGAGCTGCTGGAGAACCGCATGACGGGCCTGGGTGAAGGTGGCAAATCCCAGCACCCCGGCCGTGAGGGTGCGAAGGCGCGCGCCCGGCAGATAGCGCCGCCCATCCAGGTCCTTCTCGAGAAAGCCTTCGGCCTCGAGCCGCTGACACAGCCGGTGGATCGTGGGCTTGGGAAGTTTCAGCGCCTCGTTGATGGCGGTCGCCGTGAGCGGCGTTCCGGCCCGAGCCAGCACCTCGAGAATGTAGAGGCTGCGCACGCCGGTCGGCATGCGACCCTTGGCCTTGTCTGTCCGATTGCAGGGCTCGGTGCCTGTAACGTCCAAGCTGCCTATCCTCCGGTTCCCTGATAGACCCCCGCGCCTTCGTTGAACAACAGGATCGTGGAGATCTCGGGCACGAGCGCAATGGCCAGCCAGCTCACGAGAAGGGCCAGGAGATAGGGAACCGTATACTTCAGCAGTCGGAAATAGGGAATGCCCGTTATGCCGCTCGCCACATAGAGGTTGAGCCCATAGGGCGGCGTGATGAAGCCGATCGCATCGCCCACGAGGAAGATCACCGCGAAGTGAATGGGATCGACGCCGATATTGGCGGCGATGGGCGCCAGGATGGGCGCGAGAATGATGGTATTGGGCAGGCTCTCAAGGATCGTGCCCGCCATGAGCACCAGCCCCATGCAGGCGAACAGGATCGCGTAATAGCCGCCGAGGGACCCGAGCGCGCCGGTGACGAAGGCCTTGGCCCCCATCAGGGTGAGAATCTGCTGCATGACCACCGATATGGCGATCAGCGGCGCCAGAAGGCCGGTGATCTGGCCCGAGCGCATGATGAGGCCCGGCAACTCGCCGAACCGGAACCCCGGAATGATGACGCGCTCCAGAAAGCCGGTCTTCTCGCTGTAGTCCTCCGTCTCCTCGCGCCGCGCCTGCGCCGCGCTCCGGCCTTGCCTGCGCCCGTGGATGACATCGTAGATGGGCCGGAACAGCAGGCCGACAATGGCACAAAAGCCCGTGGTGACGCCTGCCGCCTCCGTGGGTGAGAACTTGCCCGAATAGATGCCCCAGATCACCAGCAGGATGGCCGCAAAGCCGAGCCAGGCGCCGATGGCCGTCTTCAGGATGCGCATCGGGTCGATGGCGATCAGATGCCCCCAGCCGTTCCTCTGGCAGATCACCCAGCAGGCGAACTGCATGGTCACGACCATGAGAAGGCCCGGCAGCAGTCCCCCGATGAACAGGTCCGAGATGGACAGGTTCATCAGGAACCCGTAGACGATGAAAATGATGCTCGGCGGGATGATGATGCCGACCGTCCCGCCCGATGCGATCGTGGCGGCCGCGAAGTTCTTGTCATAGCCGCCCTTGACCATTTCGGGATACATGATCCCGCCAATCGTGGCGGTGGTCGCCGAGTTCGAGCCCGAGATCGCCGCGAACAGCCCGCAGGCGCCGAGGGACGCCATGGCAAGCCCGCCCCGCAGCCAGCCCAGCAGCGAGTAGGCGAACTCGGACAGGCGCTTGGCAATGCCCGCCCCCCGAATGAGATCACCTGTCAGGATGAAGAGCGGCAGGGCGAGCAGGCCGTAGAAATTGAGCCCCTCATAGAGGGTGACCCCGATATTGGCGAGGGTGAAGTCGATGACCAGGCTGACGCCGATCACCCAGAAACCGATGACCAGGAAAATCGGCACACCGATGACGAACAGCACGGTCACGCCCAGCGAGATGAGAACGATGATCAGGTCCTGCACGGCGCGCGCCCTCCCCTAGTCGCTGAGCATGCTTGCGGTCAGCTTGAGGGGCGCGCCCCTGCGAAAGGCGGCAATATCCTCGCGAGCGTTCTGCAGAACCCGCACGATGAGCACGGTGAAGGCGAACGGCGTGGCCACATAGAACCACCATTGCAGAACATCGTCGGTTCCCTGCACGATCGCGTAATTGTCGCGCGAGAGCATCACCTGCTCGCTCGTGTAGACGATCACGATGACCGAGAAGACGATCCAGAGCAGGCTGTCGAGCATGAGGCAGGCGAACTGCGCCCCGTAGGGCAGCCGCGTGCGCAGCTCGTCGAAGCGCAGATGGGTGCGTATCCGCACATTGTGGGCGCAGCCGATCCACACGACCCAGAGAAACAGGTAGATGGGGATGGTCGCGCTCCAGGCGACCTGCTCATTCAGGAGGAAACGGCGGATCACCTCGACGAAGATGATGCCCGCCATGGTCACATAGGCGACGAGAATAATCGTCTTCTCCAGATTGCGATCCAACCATCTCAGCACCACCATGGCACGCGCTCCCTTCCCTGGGATTCCTCCCCTTGAGTTGCCCGGATTGATTTCCGGTTGTTTGTCATAGAACGTGATCGCAAGAGCGTGGAGCACGGGTCTCCGCCATGCTCCACGCTTCGACCCGGGGCCGGATCAGGCCGACTTCCACCAGCGCCGCGGCTCCACATTCTCCGCGAGGGTATCCTTCGGGATCTCGCGGGCGATGTCATAGATGAACTTGTACGTGTCCAGGCCGCCGGACCATTTGTTGAGCCGCTCGCGCCATTTCTCCCACGGCCCCGGAACGAACTCAGGCGAGCACATCTCCTCGGCTTCCCGCCGCGCCGCATCCGTGAGCATGGCGACGCGCACGCCATGCTTGGCGAAGAGCGTATTGGGAAGCTGCGGCTCGGAAAAGCCCACCGTGTTCACCAGCGACGCCTCGTTCGCCGCCTGCACGTGCACCTGTGTCAGATAGGCGGACTCCATCACCGCATCCTGCAGCTCGCCCGGCAGCGCGTCGAACTTCCTGGCGCTCATCGCCGTATGCTCCGTGCCACAGAAGAAGGCCAGATTGACCGACTGCGCGACCACTGGCGACATGTTGGCATAGGCGACCGCCGCCGCCCAGGTCTCCGCACCGTCGATCAGCCCCTGCTTGAGGCCATCGAGTGTCTCCTCCCAGGCGATGGGCGTGGGATTGAGATTCATGAGCTTCATGGCGATGCGGCCAAGCTGCGTGCCCGTGACCCGGTTCTTGGTCCCGGCAATGTCCTTCACGCTCTTGACCAGCGGCTTGTCCTTCCATTTCAGCCCGAGCTGAATGCCGCGCAGCTCGGCATGGCTGAACAGGAAATGGATGCCATGGCGCTTGCGCAGCGGATCGCGCAGCACCTTCTGGCTGCCGGGGTGGTAGAGGAAATAGTATTGCGAGGCCCGGCTCGGGAACATGTAGGCATAGTCGAGCACGTTCAGATAGGGCGCGCCGCCGGCCGAGTTCTGGGTCGAGGCGGCATAGAGATCGACGATGCCCTGCTGGGTCTTCTTCACGCAATTGAGCTGGCCGCAGATCTGGTTCGAGCCGATGAACTCGATCCGGATGGCACCGTCGGTGCGCTCCTCGAGATCGTTGACGAACTGGAGGCATCCGGCCCGCTCGATCAGCAGGTTGCGCGCGTTGAAGCCGGCCGCTCCGAATTTCCACGTCACTTTCGGCTTGGTTGCAAAGCGCTTCTTGTAGGTGGAGTTCGCGGCCTCGGCGAGCCTCGCGAAGGTGACCGTTCCCGTCAGACCTCCGGCGGCAATGAGCGTGGACGTGATTCCGAACTGGCCCGTCAGGCGCAACAAATCGCGCCGCGAGATCCCCTTGAGCTTGTCTGAGGCCGTGAACATCAGAGTCTCTCCCATTTGGTGTTGCAATGCAGACAGCACAATTATATTATTTTTGAGACTGTCAGTATCATTTTAACCGCATATATGCGGCCGTGCAAGCCCCAAGGCCCGGAGCGGCCAAACGTTCCCGGCCCGGCACAAGGGCGGTGGAGGTACGAGGCGATGGAATTCGACTATGTCATCGTTGGCGCCGGCTCGGCGGGATGTGTCCTGGCCAACCGTTTGACCGCGGATGGCCGGTGCCGTGTCCTGCTTCTGGAGGCGGGGGGGCGGGACGCCAATCCGTGGATCCACGTCCCGGTGGGCTATTTCAAGACGATGCACGACCCCAGGACCGACTGGTGCTACAAGACCGAGCCCGATCCGGGGCTGAACGGGCGCTCCCTCGCCTGGCCGCGCGGCAAGACGCTGGGCGGCTCCAGCTCCATCAACGGCCTTCTCTACATTCGCGGCCAGGCCCAGGATTACGATCACTGGCGCCAGCTCGGAAATGTCGGCTGGTCCTACGAGGACGTGCTGCCCTATTTCCGCCGCTCGGAGGATCAGGAGCGGGGCCCCGACACCTATCACGGCGTCGGCGGCCCGCTATCGGTCTCCAACATGCCCGTCGATCGCGAGATCTGCCGCGCCTTCATCGACGCGGCCCAGGAGATCGGGGTCCCTGCCAATGACGATTTCAACGGCGCCACGCAGGAGGGGGTGGGCTATTTCCAGCTCACCGCCCGCAAGGGCTGGCGATGCTCCACGGCCGTGGCCTATCTGCGCCCGGCCCGCCGGCGCGCCAATCTGGTGATCGAGACCCATGCCCTTGCCGAGAACCTGCTCTTTGCCGAGGACGATCCGCGCCGGGTCACGGGGCTTGCCTATCGGGTCAAGCGCGAGCGCCGCACCGCAAGGCTGGCGCCGGGCGGCGAGGTCATCCTGTCGGCTGGGGCCATCGGCTCGCCACAGCTCCTTCAGCTTTCCGGCGTCGGGCCCGGCGCGCTCCTCCAGGAGCTCGGGATTCCCGTTCGCCATCACCTGCCGGGTGTCGGCGGGAATCTCCAGGACCACTTGCAGATCCGCATGGTCTACGAGGTGAACGTGCGCACGCTGAACGACGAGATCAACAATGTGTTCCGCCGGATGATGATCGGGCTGCAATATGTGCTCTTTCGCACGGGCGCCATGGCCATGGGCGCGAGCCAGGTGGGCATCTTCACCCGCACCCGGCCCGAGCTCGAGACGCCCGACATCCAGTTCCACGTCCAGCCATTGAGCGCCGACAAGCCGGGTATCGAGATGCACGATTTTTCCGGCGTCACCACCTCGGTCTGCCAGTTGCGCCCCGAGAGCCGCGGGCACATCGCGATCCGCTCGCCCGACCCGGCCGCCTATCCCGCCATTCACCCCGCCTATCTCTCCGCCGCACGCGACCAGGAAACGGTCGTCGCGGCGATGCGGATTTCGCGAAAGCTGATGGCCACCGATGCCCTTTCACCCTATGTCGTGGGCGAGCGCGTGCCCGGCACCGATGTCGAGAGCGACGAAGCCCTGCTCGATGCCGCCCGCAATATCAGCGAGACGATTTATCATCCCGTCGGCACCTGCAAGATGGGGCATGACGAGATGGCGGTCGTCGACGACCGGCTGCGCGTGCGCGGCCTCAGCGGCCTGCGCGTGGTCGATGCCTCCATCATGCCGGTGATCACCTCCGGCAACACCAACGCGCCCACCATCATGATTGCCGAGAAGGCGAGCGACATGATTCTCGCGGCGCGGGCATAGGAGCCGCGAGAATCATGTCGCTCGCCTTCTCGGCAATCATGA
>JALUTE010000439.1 GCA_027058255.1 Methyloligella sp.
GTTTCTGGCTCAACCGGCTCGAGCCGCGGCGCAACAGGTTCCACAGGCCCAGCAGCAGCACGACGATGACCGCCCCGACAGCGATCGGCGTGAGGTTGTAGAAAAAGCTTTCCATGGAGGGTCTTCCTTGCCTGAGAGCTGCCTCGCCTGCGGGCCATCGCCCACGCCCGGCCGGTCACCGGCCGGCGAGCAGCATGTCCTGGACCCGGTAGGGAAGGCCGCGCCGTCCCAACGCCGCCAGCCGCGTCGCCCAGGTCACATGGTAGCGGATTTTCGGACGCCGGCTTTCCAATGCGTGCACGAGCTTGGCCACCACCGCCTCCGGCCCCAGGCGGAAGCGACTCGGATTGCCGGCCTCCATATGAGCGAGCCGGGCGCGATAGAGGTCGCGATGGGCCGAGCCCTCGATGTCGATATTGCGGCGAAATGCGGCAATGGCATGCTCGTTGAAGCGGGTGGCGATGGGGCCGGGCTCGATCAGCGCCACGTGAATGCCCGCGCCCTTGAGCTCGAGCCGCATAGCGTCGCTGAGGGCTTCGAGGGCGTGCTTGCTGGCATTGTACGCGCCCTTGTAGGGCGGTGAGATAAAGCCGAGCACCGAGGAGCACTGGACGATCCGCCCGCCACCATTGGCGCGCATGGCCGGAATGATCCGGCGCGTGAGCTCGTGCCAGCCGAAGAAATTCGCCTCGAACTGGGCGCGCAGCACGTCGGTCTCCAGGTCCTCCACGGCGCCCAGCTGGCCATAGGCGCCATTGTTGAAGAGGGCATCGAGCCGCCCTTCGGTGCGCTCGAGCGCCGCCTCGGCGGCCGCGGCGATGCTTTCGGGCGCGGCATAGTCGAGGGCAAGCGCCTCGACGCCTTCCCTCTCGGCGAGGCTCTTCAGGTCCTCCGCCTTACGCGCGGTGGCGAGCACCCGCCAGCCGCGGCCCTTGAGGGTACGCACCGCCTCGCGCCCGATGCCGCTGGAGCAGCCGGTGATCAATATGGAGCGTTCCCCTTGCCTCATGCGCGCGGGTTTACCCGCTCGGCGCAGGGAAGGGAAGGGGCATTGCGCCGCCGGCGGGCCACGCCGACGGCGGGTGCCGATCCGCCGAGATATGCTATGCTATGCTTGTAACAGGAGACCCGAAATGCACCCGATCATCGCCGAACACCGGGACGAAATCGCCCGTCTTTGCGAGCGCCACCATGTGCGCCGGTTGGATGTTTTCGGCTCCGCCGCGCGCGGCGACTTCAGCCCCGAGGCCAGCGATGTCGATTTCCTCGTGCGCTTCTCGGACGATTGCGGTTGCAAGGGCGCGCGTGACTATTTCGGCCTGCTGCGCGATCTCGAGGCCCTTTTCGGCAGGGACGTGGATCTCCTGACCGAGGGCTCCCTCACCAACCCCTATCTGATCCGGGCGATCGAGCAGAGCCGCGTGCCCATCTATGCCAGCGGCAAGGAGAAAGGGAGAGGGGGGAGGCGAACCGTGCCCGCATCGGACAAGGTGCCGGATCGGCGCAAGAAGCTGCTTTGGGACGTGCTCGAGTTCGGCAAGGCGATTCAGTCCTTCGTCAATGGGCGCACCCTGTCGGATTACGAGCAGGACACCCTGCTGCGGCTGGCCGTCGAGCGCCAGTTCGAGAAGATCGGGGAGGCACTGCGCAGGCTCATGCTCGCCGATTCCCACTTCGCGCAAAGGATCACGGGGATCGCCGACATCATCGCCTTTCGCAACATCATTGCGCACGGCTATGACGTCATCGATCACCCAACGGTGTGGCAGATCATCGAGGATCGCCTCCCGGTGCTCGTTGCCGAGGCACAGGAGCTCCTCGACGAGTTGAACGCCGCCGACCGATAGCTGCAAGGCCGATCATTGCGTTGTGGTTGGTCTATGCCGGGCTCTGAAGCGGACGGTCTTCTCACCGCTTTGTCGGTCGGCGCCTCGTGTTGCGGCGGGCAAGGCCCCTTGGCTCAGCCTTCCAGGAGACGGCGGGCGATGACCTGGGCCTGGATCTCGGCAGCCCCCTCGAAAATGGAGAGAATGCGGGCATCGCACAGCACGCGGCTGATGGGATACTCCAACGCAAAGCCGTTGCCGCCGTGAATCTGCACCGCATTGTCCGCGGCCGCCCAGGCGACGCGGGCCGCCAGGAGCTTGGCCATGCCCGCCTCCAGGTCGCAGCGCCGGCCCTCGTCCTTCTCCCGTGCGGCAAAATAGGTGAGCTGGCGCGCCGCCATGATCTCCGCCGCCATCATGACGAGCTTGTCGGAGACACGCGGGAACGCGATGATCGGCTTGCCGAACTGCACCCGCTCCGAGGCATAGCGCAGGCCGAGCTCCAGCGCCGACTGGGCGACGCCGATGGCGCGGGCGGCCGTCTGGATGCGCGCCGCCTCGAAGGTGGCCATGAGCTGCTTGAAGCCCTGCCCTTCGACGCCGCCGAGGAGATTGGCCGCCGGCACCGTAAAGCCGTCGAAGGAGATCTCGAACTCCTTCATCCCCCGATAGCCCAGCACCTCGATCTCCGTGCCGGTCATGCCCGGCGCGGGGAAGGGGTCCTCGTCCGTGCCGCGCGGCTTCTCGGCAAGGAACATGGAAAGGCCCCTGTAGCCGGGCTCATCGGGGTCGGTGCGGGCGAGCAGGGTCATCAGGTCCGCGCGCACGGGATGGGTGT
>JALUTE010000440.1:0-1797 GCA_027058255.1 Methyloligella sp.
GACCTGCACCCCTTCCTCCTGGTAAGCACCATGCCCATCTCCCAGGAGGCTTGCCACGCCTTCACGGAAAACGCTCTCTTGGGCGTTGCCCAGGTGCTGGAACAACAGCCCCCACAGCTCCCGGGAGGGCCAATCCAGCTCCACCCGCTCGGCCCGGCCGATCCACGCCCGGGTGAACTCGGTGGCCCGGCGGGAGAACGGCTCGGCCGGCCTGCCGTCGCGGGCTTTCTCCGGGGTGTCCACCCCAAGCAGCCGCACGTGGACCTTCCGCCCGGCCCACCGGGCCACCACCGTGTCGCCGTCGATCACGTGCACCACGCGGACCGGCACCCGGTCGGCCCGGGCGGGCGAGCACGCCGAGGCCACCGCCCAGAGGGCGAGGGCGAGGATCCTTGAGGCGCTGGCGAGCCGTGGGGGATAATGCATCGCTGTCCGACCCTCCGCTTCTGCCGATCCGCTTCCCGACGAGGAACGATATGCGACAGGTTACCATCGACGGCGTGACCCTCCACCTGGCCCGGCCGGCCGACCTGGACCTGCCCTGGGTGGGGCGGGAGGATCTGGTGCGCCAGGTGCTCGCGGCCTGGATGGTCCTGGACGAGCGGGACCGCCCCATGACCCCCCGGCTCGTGGGCCGGCCCGGGGTCGGCAAGACCACCCTGGCGTTCGCCGCGGCCCGGCGGCTCGGGCGGGAGGTGTACCTGTTCCAGGCCACCATAGACACCCGCCCCGAGGACCTGGTGGTGAGCCCGGTGGTGGGGCCCGACGGGAAGATCCAGTACGTGGCCAGCTCGCTGGTGACGGCTGCCGTACCGATCGGCTCGGCCAACACAAACATTGCCACGCCGGCGATTGCCGGATCCCAGTTGGTGTTGGTTGGAGCCAACGACGTGGTTGTTCAGCCGGGGGCGAAGTATCTGGAGGCGAACAGCCGCGAAGTCGTCTTCCGCTTCAACGGCCGATTGCCCGACGACATTTATCGAGTCGACGTGCTCGGTTCCGGCGTCAACGCGTTGCGGGACATGAACGGCAATCCGTTCAATGACGGCGAGGATTTCGGTCTGCAATTCGAGTTGGATTTGGGCGCCAACGTCGTTTCGGTCGTACCGCAGCCGACGATGCGGGACCCGGTGACGGGCGCATTGCAGCAGCGCCGGGATCAGATTCACGTTTATTTCAATGACGACGATCTGTTTGTCGAAGACGATGCCACCGGGGCGCCGACGGAGAATTCGGTCGAGCATCCTTCCTATTACCAGTTGTTGCTGACGAACGATTCGGTCGAGAACACGGACGACGTCGTGTTCAATCCGACGCTTGTCGAATACGATCCCGTGACGGACCGCGCGGTGTTAACGTTTGCCAGCGACTTGGACGAATTGATCGATCCGGCCACGGGAACAGCGATTGAAGGCGGCACGTTCCGGCTGCGGATCGGAACGGCCGAGACGCTCCCGGTGCGGCCGCTGCTGGCTCAAGTGGACGACGATCCCGGCAGCAGTTTCGAGACGTCGGTGACCGTGGGGCTGACAATCAACGTCAACGGTGCGGGAGACAGCTTTAGCGAGGGCCAGACGTTCACGGTGGTGGATGACGCGGGCGTGCCGCAGCTGTTTGAATTTGACAGCGGGTTCTTGCTGCACGTTCCTCAAACGCTGACGCTCGAGCTGCCGGCCAACGGCGGCATGGGCATTACCGACGGCGAGCGCATCACGATTACCAACGGGATTCTCAGCCGCACGTTTGAGTTTGACGACGTGGCTTCGATCACGCGCGTGCAGGGAGCCAACATCGCGG
>JALUTE010000440.1:1807-2642 GCA_027058255.1 Methyloligella sp.
GTACGCGTTTGACGACACGGTGGACGAAGTCGTTGCCGAATTGATCAACCGGATCAACAGTGTCATTCCGTCGCTGGATCTGGATCCCAAGAATCTGGGCAACGGCGTCGTGCATTTGGGCAGCACTGAAAACAACACGGTGGACATTTCTCAGGCGCCGAGTTTGAGCATCAGCGGGGTGGCCGGCGGGGTGGCCGACGGCGACATGTTTGTGATCGAAGACGGCGTCAATCCTGCGATTACGTACGTCTTTGACAGCGACGGCGTCACGACCACGCGGACCTTGATCGAGGTCCCGGCGTCGGGGGGCGCCGGATTGCTGGACGGCGAGCGGTTCCGTATCGACGACGGCACGAATCCCGAGGTGACGTTTGAAATCGAGAGCGACGGCCTGACGCCGGGCGGTTCGATTCTGATTAACAACGTCGACTACCAGACCATTTTTGTGCCGGTGGATGCCGGCAATCTTCTCAGCGAAGGCGATACTTTCCGACTCGGGCAGGCCGGGCAATTCGTGACTTACGAATTTGATGACGTTGTCAACAACAACGACGGTGCGCCGTTTCCCAGTGTCGCGGTCAGTTTTGCTCCGGGCGACGATCAAGACACGGTTTCCAATCAGATCGTCGACGCGATTTTGGCCAGCCCGCTGGCGACTCTGCGGCCCGAGTATCGCGGCAACGGCGTGATCACGCTTAACGGAACCACGCTGGCCACGTCGGTCAACACGACGGGGGCGCCGCTAACCAATGGGACACAGACCCGGCCGGCCGACGATGTGGCGGATGCGATTGTCGATGCCATCAACGCGCAAATTCTGAACGTGACGGCCGCC
>JALUTE010000441.1 GCA_027058255.1 Methyloligella sp.
CGGAGCCGAGCGGAAAGGCGGCTTGCCCCTTTCCCCGCATTGTGGCGAGATGGCGATCATGTCCATGGTCGCCATTTCCTTTTTGCGCGCCCCTTCAGGGGCGCTCAAGGCGCGCGAGGGGCGGTTAGCTCAGCTGGGAGAGCGCCTGGTTTACACCCAGGAGGTCGGGAGTTCGATCCTCTCACCGCCCACCACGCAGCCGCCCCGGGCGGCGCGGTGCCGCAGGGGGCGACGCAGCTTGACTTGCCCGCCGCCCTCGCCTACATCGGGCGGGCGCCGTGGGAATTGTACTGCCGTTGCGCGGTCGGCGGCGGACCATCCGGGGGTGTAGCTCAGTTGGTTAGAGCGCTGGCCTGTCACGCCAGAGGCCGCGGGTTCGAGTCCCGTCACTCCCGCCATTTCGACCGACGGCCCGCCTTGCCTGCGGGCCGTTGTTCGTTTCAGCGCTTTGCGCCCCGTGAGAGAGAGCTAAGCCGCGCGGGGTCCGCCCTTGCCGGGCCAAGGCGCCGCGCAGCTTCCTGCTCAATGGCCAGCGGGGGCGAGGCCCGATTGCGGCCGGTCGGCGAGGCCGGTGGCGCGCGCATGGGCCTCGAAGCCGCGATTGCGCCAGAAGAAGGCGCCGGGCATGGTCGTCGGGATCACCAGCACATAGAAGAGCGCACGGCCGATGAGGGCCGAGAGCGTGAGAGAGGCGACGAGCGCGAGCCACAGGGCGGGCAGCGCGGCGCCCGTGGGCGGCCAGAGCGCGAGGGTGAGGGCCGCCATTCCATTGAGCGCGAGGAGCCCGCCCCGTACCCCATAGGCGCCCGCGAAGGCATGGGTCTGCTCGTGATGGGCGAGGGCGCCCTCGCCGCCCTTGCGGCGCATGGCGCGGGCATGCAGGACGAGCCCGAGCCCCTCGATGGCGAGCCCAAGGGCGATCACGAGGCCCAGGGCCGAGGCGATGGCCGGCGAAGGCAGGGCGAGCCCCGCGGCCCCGGCCCCGAGCCAGAGGAGGGCAATGAGCCCCGCGCCAAGGGTGGCCGCGGTTCCGAAGAAGGCATAGGCCACCTGAGGGTGATCCCAGAAGGGCCTCGCCGGAATGCGGTAGATGCGCACCATGAACCCGAGGCCCGCAAGCCCCGCTAGGAGCGCCAACCCGCCGGCAACGGATGCCACGGGCTGGTTGAGAGCGCCCGGCAGAAGGCCGAGGCCCCGTGGTGCCGGCCCGGTGACGATGGCAAGCCAGTGCAGGCCGAGGGCGGCGAAGAAGACGGATATTGCGAGCGCCTCCCGGCTCACCGGCGAGTGGCGCAGATTGTTGAAGCCGCGATAGAAGCGATGCGGGCGGCCGAGATGCAGGGTCGAGAGCACCAGCGCCCCCGCCTGCAGGCCGAGAAGGACAAGAAGCCCCCAGCCATAGGCAGGCGTTGCGGCGAGCTGCGCAAGGGCTCGGGCGCTCTCGAAGCCCTCCAGGCCAGCAAGCATCTGGGCGAGAAAAAGCAGGGCGAAGGCGCCGAGCGTGGCCTGGGTCGCCAGGGTGAAGAGCACCAAGGGGTTCTCGCGCGAGGAGAGGCGAGAGAAGCCGAGGCGGCGGCGCTCATCGAGGCGCGCGCGGTCGGGCTCGGCGCGATAGCTTGCCGCCTTGCCCGTGCCCCGATAGGCGAGCGGCACGGAGTCGGTGCGGGTGAACCGCTTGCCAAGCGGGCGGTCGACCTCAAAGCGGATATTGGGCCGGGTGATGGCAGGGTCGGGAAAGCCCGGAATGGCCACGTCGCAGCCCGTGCGGCCCGGCGGCACCGTCTCGATGACGCCGAAATCCAGCGCATGGCCGAGGCAGGCGGCCACGCAGGCGGGCTTGAGACCCGCCTCCAGCCGATCGACGCACATGTTGCACTTCTGCACATGCCCGGCCCCGGTGTCGAGCTGCGGCGCATTGTAGGGGCAGACCCAGGTGCAATAGCCGCAACCGAAGCAGATGTCCGGGTCCTGGAGCACGGCGCCATATTCGGCGAACTTGGTGTAGGCGCGGGTGGGACAGCCCTTGAGGCAGACCGGATCGTCGCAATGGTTGCAGGCCATGGAGATGTTGAGCCGGGTCACGGCCGGCCAGGCGCCGCTCTCCACATAGCCGACCGAGCGGAAGGCGATGTGGGGCGGCAGGTCGTTCTTCTCCGAGCAGGCGGCCTCGCAGGCATGACAGCCGATGCAATTGTCCGCCTTGAAATAGAAGCCATGCTGGCGGTTGCGGTTCACCGTCTCGCCCACGCCCGCATCGCCATTGATATGCATGCTCTCGCCAACGGGCAGTCCGGATCGCGCGGCAAGGTCCGTCGCCATGCCATAGCGGTTCGTCTCCGGCGCGGGCTCGTCCCTCAGCAGGGCGTAATCCGGCTCGTTCTTGCGCAGGTTGGCCATGGTCTTTCTCTTTCACGATGCGGGGCTAGAAGGCGCGGGCGTTGGCCTCCATGCGGGCGGCCTCCGCCTGGTCCACCCGCTCCACGCGCACGGCGCATTGCTTGAAGGCGGGCTGACGGGAATGCGGGTCCAGAAGGCCAAGGGTCAGGCGATTGACGCAATCGTGGAAATGGAAGGGAATGAACACCATATCCTGCGGCACGCGCGCCGTGAGTTGCGCCATCACCACCGCCTCGCCCCGGCGCGAGACGAGCCGCACATAGTCCATGTTCCCGATGCCGAGGGCCCGCGCCGCATCCGGATTGATCTCCATGAAGGGCTGGGGCGAGAACTTGTTGAGATTGCCGAGCTTGCCCGTCTTGGTGCGGGTGTGGAAATGCTCCACCAGCCGTCCGGAGTTGAGCCAGAAGGGATAATCGGCATCCGGGCGCTCATTGTTGTCGTCGAAGGGGAGCGCAAGCAGGCGTGCCTTGCCGTCCTCGTGTGCGAAGTGTCCGTCCGCATAGAGCCGCGGGGCGCCCCGCTCCGCCCCCTCCGGGCAGGGCCATTGCAGGCCCCGCGCCGCGCGCAGCCGCTCGTGTGTCATGCCCGAGATGTCCAGAAGACGGCCCCGGGAGAGGGTGCGCATCTCGTCGAAAACCTCCGCCGTCTCCTTCGGAAAGCGCATTTTCCGCCCCTGCTCCCAGCGTTGCGCCAGGGCGGAAAATATCTCGTGATCGGGGCGCGCCTCGCCCGGCGGCTCCGTGATCTTCTCCACCAGATTGACCCGCCGCTCGGTGTTGGTGAAGACGCCGGTCTTCTCGCCCCAGAGCGCGGCGGGCAGGTAGAGATGGGCGAAGTCGACCGTCTCCACGTCCGCATAGGCATCCTGCACGACCAGGAAGTCGAGGCTCGAGAGGGCTCTGCGAACGCGCTCGGTATTGGCCATGGAGGTCATGGGGTTGGTGGCCACCAGCCAGAGGCCGCGAATGGCGCCCGTCTCGATGGCGGGGAAGATGTCGGTTTGGGTCGGACCGCGGCTTTGGGGAAAGAAATCCGCATCCACCCCCCAGAAGCGGGCGATCTCGGTACGGTCGGCGGCGTCCTCGAGCTGGCGATAGCCTGGAAGCCCCGAGCAGGAGGACCACTCGCGCGTGCCCATGGCGTTGCACTGGCCGGTGATGGAGAGCGGACCGCCGCCGGGCTTGCCGACATTGCCCGTGAGCAGGTTGAGATTGTTGATGGCGGCCACGCCGTCCGAGCCATGGGTGCTCTGATTGATGCCCATGGTCCAGATGGTCATGGCCGCCCCCGCCTTGGCATAGGTGCGCGCCACATGGCGGATGGTATCGGCGTCGATGCCGCAAACGCGCGCCGCCTTGTCGGGCGCGTGCTCGTCCAGAACCTTGTGGAAGTCGTTGTCCATGCGCGTATGGGCGTCGATATAGTCCCGGTCCTCGAGCCCCTCGTCGAGGATCACATGCGCCAGGGCGTTGAGGAGGGCGAGATCGGTGCCCGGTCGGATGGGGAGATGCAGGTCGGCCATCTGGGCGAACATGGTGACCCGCGGGTCCACCACGATGACTGGAAAGCGGCGCTGCTCCCGGGCCTCGGCGAGGCGCCAATAGATGATGGGATGCTGCTCCGGCAGGTTGGAGCCGAAGGCGAGCAGGCAATCGGTGTGGTCGAAATCCGCATAGGCGCCGGGCGGGCCGTCCGAGCCGAAGGAGCGCTTGTAGCCCGAGACCGCAGAGGCCATGCAGAGCGTGGTGTTGCCGTCATAGGCATTGGTGCCGATGACGCCGCGCACCAGCTTGCCGAGGGTATAGAACTCTTCGGTGAGAAGCTGGCCGGTGGAGACCACGGCGAAGGCATCGCGGCCATGGGCCGCCTGAATGGCCTTGATGCGCTCGGCCATGGTATCGAGCGCCTCGTCCCAGGAGACGGGTGCGAAGGGCGCATGCCGGCTCGCGCGCGAAAGCGGGCGCGTGCCGCGTCCCGAGGAGGTGAAGACCTCGTGCTCGAACAGGCCCTTGATGCAGGCTTTTCCCCGGTTGACGGGCGCATCGGCGACGCCGCGGGTGCTGACCGGCCGCCCTGCCGCGTCGAGGCCGATCTCAAGGGCGCAGCCCGTGGAGCAATAGCCGCAGGTGGCGTATTTCCACGTCTTGACGCCCTTGTCGGCGATGGTGATGGGATTGCGCTTGGCGCGTCCGAACAGCATGGGTCTTCTCTCTCGCTCCGATGGTTCCGCCCCACGTCGCGTCAGGCGCAGCGCTCCAGCCCGGCCTCGGCATCGCACCCGGTCTCGCCCGCGCCGTTGCCGTCGACGAGGTCGGCACGGGCGAGCTGAATGACGCCCTTCGCGACCCGCACGCGAAAGCGGCGCACCGTGCCCTCGTCGGGCGCCACGGCCCGGCCCGTGTCGAGCTCCAGCACCCAGTTGTGCAGCGGGCAGGTGACCCGGCAGTCATGCACGATGCCCTGGCTCAGGGGGCCGCCCCTGTGGGGGCAGCGATCCTCGAGGGCGAAGATGCGGTCGTCACGGGTGCGGAAGATGGCGATGTCGGGCCGCCCCTCGCGGCGCACCACCCGGGCGCCAAGGCGCGGCACGGCGTCCAGCGGGGCGATGTCGATCCAGTCCTGGGTCTTGTCGGTCATGGGATTCCTCATGCGAGATCGAGCGCGAGCGGCGCGAACTCGTCGCCCGGCGTGCGGCCTTCGCGCTCGGCCGGCCGCGCGGCGCGCTCGGCCCAGGGGTCCTTCTGGGCGAAGGTCTGGGAGTGGAGAAAGCGGTCATAGAGCGCCTTGCGGCTTGCCGCGTCCTCGACGATGCGGGCCTTGATATGGGCAAGGCCCACGCGCTCGACCCAGGGGGCGGTGCGCTCCAGATAGTGTGCCTCCTCCCGGTAGAGCTGGATGAAGGCGGCGGAATATTCCAGCACCTCCGCTTCCGTCTCGACCTTGGCGAGGAGGTCCGTGACCCGCACCTTGACGCCGCCATTGCCACCCACATGCAACTCGAATCCGGAGTCGACACAGACGACGCCGAAATCCTTGATGGTCGCCTCGGCGCAATTGCGCGGACAGCCGGAGACGGCCATCTTGAACTTGTGCGGCATCCACGAGCCCCAGGTGAGGCGTTCCAGGGCCACGCCGAGCGCAGTGGAGTTCTGGGTGCCGAAGCGGCACCACTCGGAGCCGACACAGGTCTTCACCGTGCGCAGCGCCTTGCCATAGGCATGGCCCGAGACGAAGCCGGCCCTGGCCAGATCGCGCCAAACCGCGGGCAGGTCCTCCTTCCGCAGGCCGAAGAGGTCGATCCGCTGGCCACCCGTGACCTTCACCTCGCGCACGGCATATTTCTCCGCAACGTCCGCGATGGCCCGAAGCTCGCGCGGATTGGTGAGGCCGCCCCACATGCGCGGCACCACGGAATAGGTGCCGTCCTTCTGGATGTTGCCATGGGCGCGCTCATTGATGAAGCGGGACTGGGCGTCGTCCACATACTCGCCCGGCCAGGCGCAGAGGAGATAATAGTTGAGCGCCGGCCGGCAGGTGGCACAGCCGTCCGGGTTGCGCCATTCGAGGAAGGCCATCACGTCGGGAATGGTCTTGAGCTCCTGCTCGAGGATGGTGCGCCGAACCACGTCGTGGGGGTAGTCGGTGCAAGCGCAAAGCGGCTTCTCCTTCGGTGCCTCGGAATAGTCGCCGCCGAGCACGCTGGCGAGAATCTGCTCCACCAGCCCGGTGCAGGACCCGCAGGAGGAGGACGCCTTGGTGTGGGCGCGCACATCGTCCAGGGTGAAGAGGTTCTTCTCCGTGATGGCATGGACGATGTCACCCTTGCACACGCCGTTGCAGCCGCAGACCTCCATCTCGTCCGCCATGTCGGCGACATTGACGCCGCCCTTGCCGGAGTCGCCGAGATGGGCCTGCCCGAAGACGAGCTGGCGGCGCATGTCGCTCACATCGGTGCCCGAGCGCATGAGATCGAAATACCAGGCGCCGTCCACCGTCTCGCCATAGAGCACGCAGCCGCGAATGCGCCCGTTCTCGAGCACGATCTTCTTGTAGACACCGGCGCCGCTGTCCTGGACGACGATCTCCTCGGCGCCGTCCGCGGCGGAAAACTCTCCGGCGGAATAGAGATCGACCCCGGAGACCTTGAGCTTGGTTGCGGTGACGGAGCCGCGATAGCTCGCCCAGGCGGCCCGGGCCAGATGATTGGCCGCCACCTTGGCCTGCTCGAAGAGCGGCGCCACGAGCCCGTAGCTGCGGCCGCGATGGCTGACGCATTCGCCGACGGCGTGAATGCGCGGGTCGAAGGTGAGCATGGTGTCGTCCACCACGATGCCCCGGTCGCAATGGAGGCCCGCCGCCTGTGCAAGCTCCGTGTCGGGGCGAATGCCGACCGCCATGACCACGAGATCGGCCGGCACCTCCCGCCCGCCCTTGAGGCGCACGGCGCGCACCCGCCCCTCGGCGTTTCCGAGCAGGGCCTCGGTCTCGGCTTCGAGCAGGACCGAGATGCCGCGCGCCTCGATGGCACGCTTGAGCATGGCGGCGGCGGGGCCGTCGAGCTGGCGCTCCATCAGCCGGTCCATGAGGTGGACGACCGTCACATCCATGCCGTTGGCCTGGAGCCCGGCGGCGGCCTCGAGCCCCAGAAGGCCCCCGCCGATCACCACGGCACGCTCATAGGTTCGGGCTGCGGCCTGCATGGCCTCCACATCCGCCATGTCGCGGAAGGTGAGGATGCCGTCGAGCTCCCGGCCGGGAAGCGGCAGCAGAATGGGGCGCGAGCCGGTGGCGATCAGAAGCCGGTCATAGGGCGCCTCGGTGCCGTCGGCGGCGATGACGACCCGGCGCCCGCGCTCGATCCGCACCACGCGCTTGTCGGGGCCCGCCTCGAGCCGGATGCCGCGGTCGGCATACCAGTCCCGGTCGTTGAGCACGATCTCGTCCGGGCGCTTCTCGCCAGCAAGCACGGGCGAGAGCAGGATGCGATTGTAATTGCCCCAGGGCTCATCGCCGAAGACGGTGATGTCGTAAAGGTCCGGCGCGATCTCCAGCAGCTCCTCGAGCGTGCGCATGCCGGCCATGCCATTGCCGATGACGACCAGGCGCTCACGCTGCCGACCGCCGCGCTCCGAGCCGTTCGCGCCGGCATGTCCGTTCATCTTCTGTCCGTTGCTCATCTCGTGCTCTCGCGGTGCCCCTCGACCGGGGTGTAATGTGCGATGGCGGGCGGTGCGGTTGTGCGCCGCCCTTGGGCCTGGCGGTCCTGGGGCAAGAGCCGTGCCAAGGTAAACAGAAGGCGCAAGCCATTGATTTATAATTATAAAGTGAGACTGATCGAAGAATCGGCTGCACTTGTGATCGCACAAAAAATAGGCAAACAGACGAAATGTTGTGCGCTGCACAAGAGATTGGCAGTTGTGAAGGGCTTTGCACGCTTCATGGGCGTGTCTGCGCCCCGCGCGGACCAGTTGGTCACGTCAGGACCGGGTAATAGTCCAATAAAAACAGCCTCTTATTTCATATTTTCGTTCCTTGGCACGCTTGTTGCGCTGCAATATCGCGGCCCGCCCGTGCCAGCGCCGGCGCACCCCGGACCATGGGGGCGCGGCAGCACGACACCGAGCGTTGACAGGACGATCAACGGTGCCGGACGGGCGCATGCGCCGGCAGAGGATGGAGACCTAGACATGACCCGGATCGGGCCCGAGCGCCTGCGGCTCTGGAGTCGCGCCCCGCGCATCCGCACGCTTCACTTCACCTGGATCGCCTTCTTCATCAGCTTCTTCGTCTGGTTCAATCATGCGCCGCTGATGAAGCCCATCCAGGACGCCCTGGGTCTCAGCACCCAGGAGGTCAAGACGCTGCTCATCCTCAACGTGGCGCTCACCATTCCCGCCCGCATCGTGGTCGGCATGCTGGTGGACCGGTTCGGCCCGCGCCTCGTCTACGCCCTTCTTCTCGCGAGTGGG
>JALUTE010000442.1 GCA_027058255.1 Methyloligella sp.
TCGTCATGTCGAGCAAGCGGGCCCGAACGTGGTTCCATGCCTGGAGACTGCGCTCGCCGCGGCTGGATGCGCTTCTCAACCGGTTCGAGCACTGGCTGCCCGCGGTCCTGCGCCGCGCCCTCGACCTGCGCGAGCGCCGGCGTTGAGATCCACCGCGCGATTGCAGGTCCGTGAGCGCGTGCCGTGCAGCCTGTTGCCGGTGATCGGCCCGAGCCCGGCCTTTGCGATGCGTGTGCGGGCGGTCTCGGCCTCGGCCGTGCCGGTTTACCGAGATGTCTCGAAGGTCGCCCTGCGGGACACAATGCAATTGGCGCTGGCCTCGGCCTTTGTTATGCTCGCTTCGTCTCGTACCCTCGCGAGAGGGGAGCGTCGGGAGCGTGCAGGGTCGGGAGGCGTGGCAGGCAAGGGCATGCCGACGCCACGGGTCCCGAAGGGGCTTTCGTGTATCGCGTAGCTCAGGGTGAGAGCTCATGAAACTCTATCGATTCCTCTGTCTGTCGGGCCTGGTCGCCGGCCTTGTCGCGGTATTCGTTGCCGCGGGCCCCGGTTATGCCTGCGCCTGCAAGAAGAAGACGACGGGCTATTTCCAGAAGATGGGCATCGAGGTGGCGGCGGCCGCCACCGGCGTGCTTCCGGGCGTGGCGGAAAGCCTGTCCGGCATCAGCGGGGATCCGGGGCGCGGGCGTCTGGTGGTGATCAACCGCAAGAAGGGCAATTGCCTGGCCTGCCACAAGATCTCCAAGCTCTCCGATCAGCCCTTCCATGGCGAGATCGGTCCGAGCCTCGATGGCATTGCGCGGCGCTATCGGGAATCGCAGCTCCGCCAGCTCGTGATGGACGCGCGCAAGTTCTTCCCCCAGACGGTGATGCCGCCCTTCTATGTTCGCGAAGGGCTCTATCGGGTGGCGACCAAGCATCAGGGCAAGTCGATCCTCACCGCACAGGAGGTCGAGGACGTGGTGGCGTTCCTGAAGACGCTTCGCTAGGCCCGTGCGCCCGGCCGGGCGCGGGCTTGGGCCTGTCGGGCTCGGCGCTTGTCGCAGGAGCGCTCGTGCCGGCATATGCGCCGACCGGGAGCGGGCGTATCCGAGCCGATTGGCGAATCGACTACCAGTGTGAAAGAGAGACGGAAACAATGAAGCGTTTGTATCTGTTCGCAGTTCTGGGCGCTGTCTTCACCGGGCTGGTCGTGTCCGCATCGAGCGCGCAGGAGCGCAAGGCGATCCGGCCCAAGGACAAGGCCAATCCCCTGACCGAGCTGATTTCCGGCTACTATTTCGCCAATCTGGAGACCCGCAGCCTCCAGGACGACGATTTCGACAATCCGGGCTTTCTGTGGGTCGACCAGGGCGCTGCGCTCTGGAAGAAGGTCGACGGCGGGGCCGGCAAGGCCTGCGTCTCCTGCCACAAGAACGGTGAGCAGAGCATGAAGGGGGTTGCCACGCGCTATCCGGCCTTCAATGCCGATCTCGGCCGGGTGATCAATCTCGAGCAGCGCATCAATCTGTGCCGCGTCAAGCACATGAAGGCGAAGCCCTGGAAGTGGGAGTCGAACGAGCTCCTGTCCATGACCGTCTATGTCAAGCAGTTCTCGCGCGGCATGCCGATGAATGTCAGCATCGACGGTCCGGCCCGGCCCTATTTCGAGAAGGGCAAGGCGTTCTTCAACAGGCGTCGCGGTCAGCTCAACATGTCCTGCGCCCACTGCCACGACTTCAACTATGGCAACCGGATTCGCTCGAACCTGCTGAGCCAGGGCCACATCAACGGCTTTCCGGCCTATCGCCTGAAATGGCAGAAGGTGGGCTCGGCGCATCGCCGGTTCCGCGGCTGCAACAAGCAGGTGCGCGCCAAGCCGTACAAATACGGCGCCCAGGAATATGTGAACCTGGAGCTCTATCTGGCCTGGCGGGGCAACGGCCTTCCCATCGAGACGCCGGCTGTTCGCATGTGATGCGGGCGCCTGTGGGCTCTCGCCTAGCGCCAGCCCGGCGCTGACGCAGCGCGCTCGCCCGGCCGGCAGGCCGCAGCGCGCGCGCTGGCGGCGCACCTGGCCCGATTGCGACGTTTCGCCCCGCCCGGCCCTTATTCTATCAATAGAGTTTTTCCCAGGAGACACGTTTCGGCGCCGGCCTTGATGACGGAATTTCATTCCTCTGAACCCGGGGCCGCGTGGTGTCGGAGAAGCGCTTTTGTTCCAAAGCGCAGCATTTTTCCTTTTTCGGTTGACTTGGGGAACGCGCTTCCATTCTAATGGGCCGTAAAAGGGCAGCCGGTCCGCGCGCCTCGGTGCGGCAGACTGCCCGAAGAAGAATCTTAGGTGGAAACGCACATTGCGCTCGCAACCACGGATCTAGTGTTTTTGCTCACGGCAGTGCGGTGGGCAAGGGGTGCGCCGTGCATGACGGTCGGCCAGACCGGGCGTCTTCGCGTGGGGCAAGAGCAGCAGAACTCTAGGACAAGGCGAGGAAAGGTAAGGATGACGCTTGCAGGAAAAGTTCTCAAACTCGGCGTCGCGCTTGCGCTGGCTTTGACGGCCGGATCGTCCGCAGCGCTGGCGAAGAAAAAGAAATGCAAGGACGGGGAGACAACCGAGGTCGCGAGCTACAAGCTCACGAAGGGGGTGCATCTC
>JALUTE010000443.1:0-901 GCA_027058255.1 Methyloligella sp.
CGTGAAAGAGAGGTTTTCTCGAGGTCTCCAGCCGGTCCCAAGATAATCTCTGGAAATCTCACCGGCATTCGCGCCGGGGGGCAAATGTCCGGATTCAGTCTTGTCCATCAATCCGTTGTGACGATTTTCACCTCTGGACGCGAAGGCCGAAGCGCCGGCTCAGGCGAGGGCGAGAAGGGCCCTGGTGAAGCGGGCGGCGGTGAGGCGCGTGCGGGCGCTGCGCTGGCCTTCGACCGCGAGCGCCGCGAGACGGGCGGGATCGGCGGCGGCCGCGCGCAGCAGGCGGGCGGCGTGGTCGATGTCGGGCTCGGCCCAACGCTCCTCTCCCTCGGGATATTTGCCCTGCGGGTCGCGGACCGGCACGAGCCGGTAATCGACGAGGAGGCTGTTGGTCTCGTCCATGAAATCCCTGTTGCCGGACCAGCCGGTGGCCATGACGGGTATGCCGGCGAGCATGGCCTCGGCCAAGGGCAGGCCGAAGCCTTCCGAGCGATGGAGCGCGGCATAAAGGTCGGCCTCGCCGAGCCATCGGGCAAGTGCTACGGGGGCGAGCGGCTCCCAGGTGATGGCGATGTCGGGCCGGCCTGCGCATGCGGCCTCGATGGCGGGCCGGGCGGGGGAATAATGCTCGGCGTTGGTGAGGAGAAGCGAAAGGCGCACGCGCGCCGGATCGGGCTCGGGAAAGGCCCGGGCAAAGGCCGCGACGAGGGCAAGCGGATTTTTCCTCTCGAAGCCCGAGGCGATGCTCGCCACGCTGGCAATGGTGAAGGGCGCGCCCGGCGGGCGGAGGCGTGCGGCGCGATCGGGCGCGGCGGATGAATCGGCCGCGCTGCGCGCAGCGGCGGCATGGGCGGCCTCGAGGGCGACGGGGTGGAGCGCGATGCGCACGGTCTTTTGCGGG
>JALUTE010000443.1:911-2618 GCA_027058255.1 Methyloligella sp.
TTTGCGGGCCGCCCCCCTCCGTTGCGATCTCCCGGGCCATGGTCAGAACCGCCTCGGCGACGAAACGGCTCGGCACCGCGATGTCGTGGACGCACGCAAAGCCCCGCCGCCAGGCCTCGGGCAGGCGCGCCAGCTCCCAGGCCCAATAGCCGGTGATGTATTTGCCCTTGAGGAAACGGCGCCCCAGGAGGCTCAGCGCATAAGGCATGAAAGGCGCGTTGATCACGACCGTCACATGTGCCGGGCCGGTGACGGTGCGGCCATCGGGCCAGGGCCAGGCGATCATCTGCGTTTGCTCATGGAACCAGCCGGAGAGGTCGATGCCATGGACCGCATGCCCTTCGGCCTCGAGCGCTGCGGCGGCAAGCCGCGCCGAGCGGCCGAGCCCCGAGGGCGCGGAAAGAAAGCCGACGACGATCTTCGGAATGTCGCGCCCCCGTACATCATCGAGCGTGATGTCGCCAAGGCGCGGGCGCAGGCGATCGAAGGCGCCATGGGCCGCCCGCCTTCTCAGGTCTGCGGGCAGGCGGCGCCAGAGGGCGAACAGGGCCTGTCTCATGCGCGCTTTCATGGCCGTGCAGCTCCGGGCATGATCGGAGTGTTGCCTATGGGATCGGAGTGTTCCCTATGGCATGCGGTGCACAGCGCGGGAAGGGGGGTCGGTGGCAGGAAAGCCGCAAGTCCTGATCTGGCAGCTCGGCCGCTTCGGGGCGGGGCCGCGTCTGGCGCTCGAGCTCGCGGCCGCACTCGGCAAGCATGGCGGGCTCGATGTGCGCCTCGCCTTGCCACGGAGCGCCGAGCTCATGCAAGAGCCCGGCAACCGGGCGGCCGTGGCGCATGCGGTCGAGACCTATGAGGGGCTGGGGGGGCGCGACGGCCTTCTCATGCGCACGCCGCGCGCCCGGGCCCATCTCGCGCCGCTCCTCGAGGCCATTGGAAAGGCACCGCCGGCAGCCGCCATCACCGTCATGCCGGGGCTCTGGGACCCATTCGTCATCCGGGCCCTCGGCCAGGCGGGCGTTCCCATCCTCGCCATCATCCACGATGCGGCCAATCATCCGGGCGACCGGTTCGAGATCATCCAATGGGTGCAGCGTCACACCATCGCCCGGAGTGCGGCCATTGTCACCCTGAGCGGCCATGTGGCAGGCCAGCTCGCAAGCCGCGGCCTTCTTCGCGAGGACCAGTGCCATGCGACCATTCCCCACCCCGCGCTCACCTTCTCAGACCTCGCCCTGCCACCGCCCATGCCGCCCGACCCCCAGGGCCGGCCGCTGCGCCTCCTCGTCGCGGGGCGCCTGACGCGCTACAAGGGGGTGGGGCTCCTTCTCGAGGCCCTCAAAGGGCTCGCAACGGGCGGCTGGGAGCTGCGCATTGCCGGGCGGCTGCGAGACGATCGCGCAAGGCGCGCGGCGCACGCGATGCGAGCGGGAGGCGCGCCTGTCGATCTCCGCGATGCCTGGCTCACCGAGCGCGATCTCTTGCGGCACATCGACTGGGCGGATGTCGTCGTCTGCCCCTATGTCGAGGCAAGCCAGTCGGGGATCATTCCGGCGGCTTACGGCCGGGCGCGGCCCGTCCTCGCAACACCCGTCGGCGGCCTGCCCGAGCAGGTACGCCATGGCGAGACGGGACTGCTCGCCGAGGCCGCAACGCCTGCGGCGCTGCGAGCAGCCCTTGCCTTGGTTCTCGACGATCCGGCCCGAG
>JALUTE010000444.1 GCA_027058255.1 Methyloligella sp.
ACCTCAGATAGGTGGCGTGATAGACGAGGCCGGAGAAGTCCGTGTCCTCGAAATAGACCCGCACGGGGAGCACATGTACCCGCTCGCCATCGGCCTCGACGATCCGCCCCGCAAGATCCGGCCACTCACTGGACGCCGCGTCAGGCGCCGCCTCGGGCGCCGCGCCGGACGACTCCCCGGCGTCAGCCATCCTCGCCCCCCTGCGCCTCGCGCCCGAAGAGCGAGAGGTCGCCCTGGCCGGCGGGAGCGGTGCGGGCAAGGCCGAGATGGCGATAGGCCTTGAGCGTGAGCACGCGCCCGCGTGGCGTGCGGCCGATGAAGCCCTGCTGGAGAAGATAGGGCTCGATGATCTCCTCGATGGCATCGCGCGGCTCCGACAAGGCCGCCGCGAGAGTCTCCACGCCCACCGGCCCGCCCTCGTAATTCTTGGCGATGCAGGTGAGATAGCGGTGGTCGAGGGCATCGAGGCCGGCACCATCCACCTCGAGGCGCGACAGCGCCCGGTCCGCCACCTGCCGGTCCACCACCTCGGCCCCCTCCACGGCGGCGAAATCGCGCACCCGGCGCAGGAGCCGGCCGGCGATGCGCGGCGTGCCGCGGGCCCGGCGTGCGATCTCGCGGGCGCCATCGGCGCTGAGAGTCATGGAGAGCACCCGCGCCCCGCGGGCGACGATCTCCTCCAGCTCCTCCGTGGTGTAGAAATCGAGCCTCACCGGAATGCCGAACCGGTCGCGAAGCGGCGTGGTTAGGAGCCCCGCCCGCGTCGTCGCCCCCACCAGGGTGAAGCGGGCGAGATCAATGCGCACCGAGCGCGCCGCCGGCCCCTCGCCGATGATGAGATCGAGCTCGAAATCCTCCATGGCGGGATAGAGGATCTCCTCGACGGCCGGGTTCAGGCGGTGGATCTCGTCAATGAAGAGAACGTCGCGCTCCTCGAGATTGGTCAACAGGGCCGCGAGGTCGCCCGCCTTGGCGATGACCGGGCCGGAGGTGGCGCGAAAGCCGACGCCGAGCTCGCGGGCCATGATCTGAGCGAGGGTCGTCTTGCCAAGGCCGGGCGGGCCGGCGAACAGAACGTGGTCCAGCGCATCGCCCCGCGCCTTGGCCGCCTCGATGAAGACCTCCAGATTGGCCCGGGCCTGGGCCTGGCCGATGAACTCCGCCAGGCGCTGCGGGCGCAGCGATGTCTCCAGCGCGTCGCCTCCGTCCAACCTCTTGGCTCCTGCCACAAGCCTGTCGGTCATGCCTCCCCCGCGCCGCATGCAAGCCGTGCCGGCTCCGTCCGCGAATCACCACGCCTTGAGTAGCACAATTCGCCGCCCGAGGGAGCCGGCGGGGCGCACCCTTCCCTGGCCGGGCCCACGCGGCGCTCACTCGGCCCAAAGCGCGGAGAGGGAAAAGGGCACGGCCTCGAAGGGGGGCGCGGCGACCTCCTGGCTCTCGGCGAAGCTCTCCACCAGCGCCCCGTGCCCGCCCTCGCGCGAGAAGGCCTCCAGCGTTCGGGCATCCGGGTCCACGAACCAGAGATGGGCCACCGAATGGGCGCCATAGATGTCGCGCTTCTCCACCCGGTCATAGCGTGCGGTGGCCGGCGAGACCATCTCGCACACCCAGTCGGGCGCAAGCGGGAACCAGGCGGTCTCGGGCAATTTGGGCATGCGCTCGCGCCGCCAGCCGGCAAGGTCCGGCACCACGATCTCGCTGCCGAGATGGAGCTCCGGCTCGATGAGAATCCACCAGCCGCCCGGACCGCCATCGCCCTTGTGAAACGGCCCGCCAAGCTCGCCACAAAGCGAGCACGCTGCCAGCAGGTGCTTGGGCGCCGGGCGGGGGTGGGTCACGAGGCTGGCGTGAATGATCTCCGCGACCATGTTCGGCGGGGCTGCCAGGACATCCTCATAGGTCGCCGGCTTGTCGAGAACATCGCTCATGCGCCAGCCCCTTGCGCCAGACTCTTGCTTCTCCATCGGACCGGGCACGCATCGCACCCGGCGCCCCGACAGGGTAGCAGACAAGCTTCGGGCCGATAAGGATGCCGCGCCAGGGCAATCGCTCGAAGCCCCAAATCGCTCTCTTTTCGTCATCGCCGGGCCCAGACCCGGCGATCCAGGGCCGCAACCTGCGAGCTTGCCGCCCCCCGATCGAGCCGGGGGCAGGCTCTGGATCACCCGGTCACGCCGGATGATGACGTGGAGCAAGAACGCAGAAAACAGCATGAACAGCCTCCGCCACGCAATAGACACGCCAAACTGGGACAGACCGACGCTGCACGTGCCTTGACAGACGGGCGCCGAGGCCCGAGGTAAGGCGGGCATGTCGCGGGACGCGGGGCGGCCGACAGGCATGGGACCGGAGACAGGGGGAACAAGGGCCATGATGGAACTCGTGATCTGGGCCATGGGGCTGGGCTTGAGCGCAGGGGGGCTCGTCTGGCTCACCTTTCTCAATGCCTATGCGCTCCACACCATTCTGGCCGCTGCCACCGCGCTCGCCATCGCAGCCATCGCCATCCGCCGGGCCATGCGGGCCGAGGCGGAGGGGCTCTCCGAGGTTGCGCGCGCCAGCCTGCATGCCTCCCATATGGGCGCCGTCTGGGCCTGGGGCGCGGCGGCGATCA
>JALUTE010000445.1 GCA_027058255.1 Methyloligella sp.
GGCCATGCACCGCCGCCGCCCCATCTTCTGCCGGGCCGGCGGCGGTGCATGGCCCGAGATCCGCCCCCTGCACGAGCCCCTATTGCTGCGCCCAGGGAAGGTCCGACACCTTCCAGCCTGCCCGGGTGCCGCGACGGCGGTTCTCGTCGAGCTCGCCTTCGAAGCCTTCGCCGATATTGTGGCAGGCTCCATATCCCAGCCGGACCATTGCCTCTGCGGCGAGACGGCTTCTCACGCCCGATCGACACAGGAAAT
Source organism: Methyloligella sp. (assembly GCA_027058255.1). Lineage (GTDB taxonomy): Bacteria > Pseudomonadota > Alphaproteobacteria > Rhizobiales > JALUTE01 > JALUTE01. The sequence goes on from JALUTE010000445.1 coordinate 256, forward strand.
AGAGATCGGCCGTTTTCGGCACCCTACGGATCGCCAGCTCCGCCTCGAGCCTGCGCAGGAAGGCCTCGTCGGGACGTCCGCCCGGCAGGACCCGCCACTCGATGAAGATCGGCGCCTTGCCGATGCCCCCGAGCTCCGGATAGCCGACCAGCATCCACTCCGCCCGGGTCCTGACATCGATGAGTTGTGCGTGGGGATCGCTCTCCAGGCGCTGCCATGCCCGCGCCACATCGACATCGTCCACGGGCCCCGCACCGGCTGCACCCTGCACCGTTGATCACCTCCGCTAAAGACTTAATCCCGCTTGCGCGGCGCCGCTCTCCCGCTGCCCGACATCGCGACGCTCTACACAAAGACGATACCCGAAACATAAAGATGATGCCCGAACGCCCGGCCACGCCCCGTGCAATTTCCGGCCATTCCACCCTCTTGCCATAGACGTGACCAAGCTCACGCGCAGAAAACACGGCTCGGCCGTCAGAACGGCGACAGGGCGTGCACTCCAACCCTCCCGCGCGATTATTGTCACCATTCTTCTGCACAGGAGCAGAAGGGCGCGAAAGCATCACCCAACCGACTCCACTATAGGGGGTCCAGAAGCGGCAAGCAAGGCGAGGTGGCGGTGGCCGGGCGCGGTCTGAAAGCGCCCGCATGCGGGGGCACCCTGGTGGACAAAGGGACGCGATGTGGACAACAACCTCGATTCAAAGGGAGAATCCGCGCCCCCCCTTGCGAGGGTGGTGGCGCGGGCTCCGAGCCCCGGGGCGCGGGGAATTTTCTTGACGCCCCATCCGGACGGTGCGGCGCCAGGGGCCGGCGTGAGGGAGTCGGCACACGGAAGTGGTGAATCTACGGGACGTATGGTGGCGGTGGGCGATTCCCGGCGCGTGATGCCTGTTGCACCAGGGCCACAGCGGCGCATCAATGCGAGTCTTGCGCGAGCCGGACGGTTGGCCCCTGTGGAAAGCGCGGAAAACCGGGAGCGGAGCCCCTGTCCCGATGCGGGTGGTGGCGCTCCGCTCGGATATCCGCGCTCAGCCGCTCAGATCGTGAATGCGGGCGGAGAGGCGGGCGATCTTGCGCGCCGCCGCGTTGCGATGGAGAACCCCCTTGCGGGCGCCGCGCGCGATCTCCGGCTCGGCAGCCTTGAAGGCCGCCTCGGCAGCGGACTTGTCGCCGGCGGCGATCGCCTCCTCGACCTTGCGCACGAAGGTGCGAAGACGGCTGCGCCGGGCCTTGTTGATCTCGGTGCGCCGGGCAATCTTGCGAACGGCTTTCTTGGCCGATTTGGTGTTGGCCATGGGTTGTGCTCCTGAATGGTCTCTATTCGAACCTGCTCGCGAACCGACCGCGCGGCGGTGGCCGACGGGTCGGGCGCGATCACGAGCCCGGCTCTCCCCGTCATGGCCGACCGGTCGGCTCATGCTGCGGAAATCGTGCCTGCCGCTGCGGCGGCCTCGTCCGCGATCCCCCGCGCCCTTTGCGACCCGCAACCGAAAGCCGGCCCGCGCCCGAGATGGACCCGTTCCGGTCCTTTCGTCCACGGCCCCTGGTCGCAGCCCGTTCGGTATGGGACAGCCCCGGACGCTCGGCGCGGCGCGCCTCGAGCGGGGGCGCAGCGGCAAATGCTCGATCCTCTAATAGCTTCGGCGGGTTTCGCGGTCAATATGATGAGTTGCAGCGCGTGGGCGGGGCGCATCGCGGCCCGATCCTTGCGCCGCGGGCGGTCGGAACGCTCGCGACAAGGGGGGCGCCGAGCGGGCTGGCGCAGCGCGGGGAGCGTCTTGCAAAGCGCCGGGACGGCTGCTATCTGGACATCGGGCATCGCGCTCTCGCACGGTGGGCGCCGTGCTCTCACAGAGTGCCACGCATCCGTGTTGGCACCGGCCCCATGGGGCGGAGTAGCTCAGCTGGTTAGAGCAGCGGAATCATAATCCGCGTGTCGGGGGTTCGAGTCCCTCCTCCGCTACCAATCTCCTGTCGACCATTCTCGGCATCGGCGCGGCCCATTGTCCGGCCGGCCACTCCACGCCCATCCCACCCCTATCGCCATCCGCTTCGGTCAGACGCCGTGGCGGGCGAGGATGGTGTCGATGTCGCCGACGGTGCGGATCTCCAGCATCTCCTCCATGGAGAGGGTGATGCCGAAGGACTGCTCGATGGCCGTCACGAGGGCGATGTGCTGGAGGGAGTCCCATTTGGGCACGTCCTCCTGCGAGGTCTCCGGGCCGATGGCGCCCGTATATTGAAAGACCTCCGCGATGATGCTGGCGATCTCGGGGCGCACGCCCGTCGCGCCCGCCTGCTCGGTCCTGGTGGCTGTCCCGTTCATGTCGTGCTCTTGCCCCGTCGGG
>JALUTE010000446.1 GCA_027058255.1 Methyloligella sp.
ACCTTTTCAGCCTTCTCGGCCTTGGTGCCGGCGGAGGCGGAGGCCGCGCCGGTCGCAGAGGGCTGCGCGCCCTTGGGCGTGCTCGCGCCGGCCTTGGCGCTCTTTCCCGGTCCGACGCCCGCCGGCGGGTCGATATCCCGGGTCTCGATCTCTTTCGCGCTCAGCTCGATGGTCGCGGTGGGGCGCCGCTTGTCGCGCCCCGGCCCGCCAGAGCCGGACGCAGCCTTGCCGGAACCGCTCTTCTTCTGTGCCATGAAGGGGGCCTCGCAGGATTTTCGGGGCATTTCAGGCCGCATTTCGTCGATGGGTGCGTGTTGGAGCCCATCGCGATGGCCAATTTAGGACAAGTGTGCAGCCTCGAGGTTAACGAGTGCAAGCAATTCTTCCATGCTCGGCGCGGCCGCAATGCACCGCTTTTCAGGCGCGAGCGGGGCCAGCGCATCGGCCACGGCCCGTGAGAGACAGAAGTGCACCGCCCGGCGCGCCGCCTCGCGCACATCCGGCTCCGCCTCGGCGAGCAGGCGGGCGCAAATGCGCGCCGTGCGCGGGGACATGAGAATGACGCCCTCGATCCAGCCCTCGCGGAAGGCGGCGCGTACCTGGTGGGGCAGCGTCTCGGCCTCCTCCATGGAATAGAGCACGGGCTGGACCAGGGAGAGCCCGCTTTCGGCGAGTGCACCTGCAAGATCGCCAGCCAGCCTGTCGCCGGCAAGGTGCAGGAGAGGGCCGCGGGCCGGATCGCAATGCCGGGCGATGAGGGGGGCGAGCGCCTTGGCGGTGCCGGAGCCCACATGCGGCTCGGCGAAGCCCATCTCGCGGGCGAGCGCGGCGGTGCTCTCGCCCACTGCGAAGAGAGGCAGGGTGCGGGCGCGGGCGCGTGTCGTCTCGTCCATGCGGGCCAGCGCCCTCAGGCCGTTGCGGCTGGTGGCGATCAGCGCCTGGACGCGGTCGAGGGGAAGGGGTGGCGGCGGATCGGGGAAGGCGAGGCGGAGCAGCGGGGCGCGCAGCACCGCGTGGCCCGCCTCGGCGAGGCGGGCGGCCATGCGGGCCGCATCGGGCTCCGGTCGGGTCAGCCAAAGGCGCAACGGCAAGCGCTCCTCGGTCGCGTATCGTCACGACCGAGCATAGCGGCCCGGGCCGGCCATGCCAAAAAAGCGCATCGACGTTTGGCGGTGCGAGCCGGCACCGAGGTCTGCCAGGGCACGGCCTCTCGCCCCTCGACAGCGCCCCGGTCGATGCGCGCCCGCGCCATCGCGCATCCCCCAAAAGCGCATCGACGTTTGGCGGTGCGAGCCGGCACCGAGGTCTGTCAGAGCACGGCCTCTCGCCACCCCAAGGCCGCCCGGTCGATGCGCGCCCGCGCTACCGCGCACCCAAAGCGCATCGACGTTTGGCGGTGCGGGCTCGCACCGAGGTCTGCCAGGGCACGGCTCCTCGCCACCCCAAGGCCGCCCGGTCGATGCGCGCCCGCCATCGCGCACCCAAGCGCATCGACGTTTGGCGGTGCGGGCTCGCACCGAGGTCTGCCAGGGCACGGCCCCTCGCCATCTCCAGGCGATCCGGTCGATGCGCGCCCGCGCCATCAATCAAGCGCATCGAAGAAGCCGGGGCCGGCGCGGGCGAGCAGCTCGTCGGCGGCGTCCTCGCCCATGCGCATCGCCTCGCGCGCGGCGCCCTCGCGGGCGGTCTCGAAGGCGGCGCTGCCATCGGGCTTCAGGATCATGCCGCGAAAGGCGAGACGACCGGTCGCGCCATCAAAGCGGGCGAGCCCCGCGATGGGCGTGCGGCAGGAGCCATCGAGGCGGGCGAGAAAGGCGCGCTCGGCGGCAATGCAGAGCGCCGTGTCCTCGTCATTGAGCGGGGCGAGGAGGTCGCCGACCGCCTCGTCGCCCGCGCGCAGCTCGACGCCGATGGCGCCCTGGGCCACGGCCGGCAGGAGCGTCTCCACCGCGATGGGCGCCGTCGCCACATCCTCCATGCCGAGGCGTTTGAGCCCCGCCATGGCGAGAAGGGTTGCGTCCGCCACGCCCTCGTCGAGCTTCCTGAGGCGGGTCTGGACATTGCCGCGATAGGTGACGATGCGCAGGTCCGGGCGCAGGCGCTTGAGCTGAGCCTGGCGGCGCAAAGACGAAGTGCCCACCACCGCGCCCTCGGGCAGGCTCGCCAGATCGCGAGCCTTGGGGCTGATGAAGGCGTCGCGCACATCCTCACGCGGCAGGATGCAGGGAATGGCGAGCCCCTCGGGCAAGGCCGTCGGCATGTCCTTCATGGAATGGACCGCAAGGTCGATGGCGCCTGCGAGCAGGGCCTCCTCGATCTCCTTGGTAAAGAGCCCCTTGCCGCCGAACGCCCTGAGCGCCTTGTCCTGGATCCTGTCGCCGGTGGTCTTGATGATGCGGATCGCGAAGGCGTCCTCGGGCAGGCCATGGGCCGCCATGAGACGGTCGCGCACCTCGTGGGCCTGGGCGAGGGCCAGTGGGCTGCCGCGCGTGCCGATGCGGATGGGGAGCTCTGGCATGGGGGGTCTCGAAGCCTCTGAGGAGGGCGCACGCAGGGCCGCGCGCGGCGCATCGGCGCTCCATATCACCCCGCGCGGGCAGGCCA
>JALUTE010000447.1 GCA_027058255.1 Methyloligella sp.
CCTGCTCGATGCGGTGGTCGACTATCTGCCCTCGCCGGTGGATGTGCCGCCCATCAAGGGCATCGATCCCAAGACCGGCGAGGAGATCGTGCGCAAGCCGTCGGACGACGAGCCCATGTCGCTCCTCGCCTTCAAGGTGATGAACGATCCCTTCGTTGGCTCGCTCACCTTCTGCCGGGTCTATTCGGGCAAGCTCACCTCTGGCTCCGGCGTGCTCAACACGGTGAAGGAGAAGAAGGAGCGCATCGGCCGGATGCTGCTCATGCACTCCAACAATCGCGAGGACATCAAGGAGGCCTATGCGGGCGACATCGTCGCCATTGCCGGCCTCAAGGACGTGACCACGGGCGATACGCTGTGCGATCCGGCGCACCCGGTCATCCTGGAGCGCATGGAGTTCCCGGAGCCCGTGATCGAGATCGCGGTGGAGCCCAAGACCAAGGGCGACCAGGAGAAGCTCGGCATGGCGCTCTCGCGCCTGGCGCAGGAGGACCCCTCCTTCCGCGTCGCGACGGACGAGGAGTCGGGCCAGACCCTCATCCGCGGCATGGGCGAGCTGCATCTCGACATCATCGTCGACCGCCTCAAGCGCGAGTTCAAGGTCGAGGCCAATGTGGGCCAGCCCCAGGTGGCCTATCGCGAGACCATCACCAAGCAGGTGGAGGTCGACTACACCCACAAGAAGCAGACCGGCGGCTCGGGCCAGTTCGCCCGCGTCAAGCTGGTGATCGCGCCGGGCGAGCCGGGCTCGGGCTTCGTGTTCGAGAGCAAGATCGTCGGCGGCAATGTGCCGAAGGAGTACATCCCCGGCGTCGAGAAGGGCATCCGCTCGGTGATGGAGAGCGGTGTGCTGGCCGGCTTCCCCATGCTGGACGTGCATGTGACGCTGGTGGACGGCGCCTATCACGAGGTGGACTCCTCCGTCATGGCGTTCGAGATCGCGGGCCGCGCCGCCTTCCGCGAGGGAGCGCTCAAGGCCAAGCCCAAGCTGCTCGAGCCCATCATGCGGGTCGAGGTTGTCACCCCGGAGGAGTATCTCGGCTCCATCATGGGCGACCTCAACGCCCGGCGCGGCCAGGTGCAGGGGCAGGACCAGCGGGGCAACGCCATGGTGGTCACCGCCATGGTGCCGCTCGCCAACATGTTCGGCTATGTGAACACGCTGCGTTCCATGAGCCAGGGGCGGGCCCAGTTCACCATGCAGTTCGACCATTATGCGCAGGTGCCGCAGGCGGTCGCGGAGGAGGTTCAGGCGAAGTTTGCGTGAGGCGCCTGACCGACCCCCGGAGCCACGAGTTTGAAGGTTCGATTGAGAACGAGGAGAGCCGAAAATGGCCAAGGAGAAATTCGAGCGGACGAAGCCGCATTGCAACATCGGCACGATCGGCCATGTGGACCATGGCAAGACGACGCTGACGGCTGCGATCACGAAGGTTCTTTCGGAGGCGGGCGGCGCGGAGGAGACGCCGTTCGACGAGATCGACAAGGCGCCGGAGGAGCGCGAGCGCGGGATCACGATCTCGACGGCGCATGTGGAGTATGAGACGGACAAGCGCCACTATGCGCATGTGGACTGCCCGGGCCATGCGGACTATGTGAAGAACATGATCACGGGCGCGGCGCAGATGGACGGGGCGATCCTGGTGGTCTCGGCCGCCGACGGGCCGATGCCTCAGACGCGCGAGCACATTCTCCTGGCGCGCCAGGTGGGCGTTCCGGCGCTGGTGGTCTACATGAACAAGGTGGACCAGGTGGACGACGAGGAGCTTCTGGAGCTTGTCGAGATGGAGATCCGCGAGCTTCTCTCCTCCTATGACTTCCCCGGCGACGACATTCCGATCATCAAGGGCTCGGCGCTTGCGGCTCTTGAGGGGCGCGACGACGAGATCGGGAAGAACTCGATCCTGGAGCTGATGAAGGCGGTGGACGAGTACATTCCCCAGCCCGAGCGCCCGAAGGACCAGCCGTTCCTGATGCCGATCGAGGACGTGTTCTCGATCTCGGGCCGCGGCACGGTTGTGACGGGGCGGATCGAGCGCGGCGTTGTGAAGGTCGGCGAGGAGGTGGAGATCGTCGGCATCAAGGAGACGCAGAAGACGACGGTGACGGGCGTCGAGATGTTCCGCAAGCTGCTGGATCAGGGCGAGGCGGGGGACAATGTGGGCTGCCTCTTGCGCGGCATTGAGCGCACGGCGGTGGAGCGCGGCCAGGTCCTGTGCCATCCGGGCACGGTGACGCCGCACACCAAGTTCAAGGCGGAGGCCTACATCCTGACCAAGGACGAGGGCGGCCGGCATACGCCGTTCTTCACCAATTACCGGCCCCAGTTCTACTTCCGCACGACGGATGTGACGGGCGTCGTGACGCTGCCGGAGGGCACGGAGATGGTGATGCCGGGCGACAATGTGACCATCGACGTGGAGCTGATTGTGCCGATCGCCATGGAGGACGGCCTGCGCTTTGCCATCCGCGAGGGCGGGCGCACCGTCGGCGCCGGCGTCGTCGCAAGCATCATCGAGTAGGGACAAGATATCGAGGGCGCTCCGGGTTCGGGGCGCTCTCGATAT
>JALUTE010000448.1 GCA_027058255.1 Methyloligella sp.
CTCGGAGGGGAGCACCGCGTTGAGCTCGTCATAGGTGACATAGCCGCCCCGCTGCTTGGCCGTCTTCATCAGGCGCTTGACCGCCCGATCGGACATGTCCAGCAGGGGCGCATCCGACGTCTCGCCGGCGCCCTTGGTCTGATCCTCGGTTTTGGTTTTTGCCGTCGCTGCCATCTCTCGCCTTGCTCCGAACGATCCGCCCGTTCCGTTCCTGAATTTCGTGTCGCCGCGTCGAGGGGCCGTCATGGACCGGTCACGTCATGCCCCGGCACGCATCCCTTCTTGCGCCGGAAGCGGGCGCTTTGCGGCGGGGAGGGGCATTTCCGGCCCCGATGGGCGCCGCCCATGCCGGAGCGGCCAGGCGCAGACCCGCGAGGGTGCGAGCCTGGCGCCGCCCCCCCTGTCCCGTTTCGATTACGGGATTAACCTTAACCGGCCATGAAATCACGCGCCCGCCCTGTTGCCTGACCGCCCAACCGTGCTTGCTATCGTCATTCGCCCCAATGCAATCCTGCCCGCTGCCGCGATTGCGCGCCTTCTTGCGCCTTGCCCGCCTTGCGAGGTCTCGACACCGCCTCTCCAGACAGGCGCCTTCCCGGCGGCCTGGGCGAGCCCTCTTGCCCGCCACGGCCCGGGTCATGCGGGCGTGCGGGGCGTGTCGGCCTCGTCCTCGGCTCCCGCTCCTGCCTCGATCTCGGCGTCGGTGCGTGCCAGGCCCTGCGCGGCGGCATCCTCTGCGGGCTCGGCCGGGTCGCGATCCGGCCCGTGCTGCGCCGCATCGAGCCATTTGAGTCGCAGGGCCTTGAGCCGCTCGAACGCCTCGGCGCTCGCCTCCGCCCGCCACGCCCGCTCTGCGGCCTCGAGCTCGCGCTCCAGCCCGCGCATGCCACGATGCAAGGCCAAGACATGCCGCCACCCCACCTCCACGTCCTCGGGCGCGGCGGCCGGGTCGACGAACCTGTCACTCTTGTGTGCGATCGCGCGCCGGGCGAGCCTGATCGCCTTGGCGAGACCTTTTGCTTCCAGATGAGCCCGCAGAGCCGATCTGTCAAGGGTCTCGGCCATTGCATGCCCCTCCAGAATGGCGTCCCTGAGGCGCGCCATGGCCCGGCTCGAGAAGGCGAGATCGGCAATGTCCTCGCAATGGGCGTCGATCAGCCAGGGATGGTTGAGCAGCACCATGATCAAGAGCGCCTCGCGCGCCGGCGGCTGGGCCGAGGCTCCGGCCACGAGGGCGCTGGACTTGAGACTCGCGCTTCCCCGGGCGCGCCGCACTGGCCGGCTCGGGACCGGACCGCCGCCCGCCGGTGCCGGCCGGGCCTGGCGCCGCCCGCCCATGGCCTCGCCCGAGCGCCGGGCCGGCCGATCCCCCCGCCCCCGTGGCATGGCCGCGCGCAGCGCCTGGAACAGACGCTCGCGCATGTCCCGCTCGTAATGGCGGCGCACGCCTGGGTCGCGGATGAGGCCCGTCAGCGCCCGCAACCTCTGCTCGAGGGCGGCGCGGCGCTCCGGCGTCGTCCAATCGCCATTGCGCCATTCCCGCTCCCACAACACGTCGGCGAGGGGGCGGGCCCGGGCGATCACGGCCTCCATGGCCTGCGGGCCTTCCTGGCGCACGAGATCGTCCGGGTCGAGCCCGTCCGGCAGAAAGGCGATGCGCAAGGAATGGCCGGGCGCCAGCGCCGGCAGTGCCGTGTCGATGGCCCGCGCCGCCGCCTTGCGTCCCGCCTCGTCGCCGTCGAAGCAAAGCACGGGCTCGGGCGCCATGCGCCACATCAGCGCCATTTGCCGCTCGGTGAGCGCCGTGCCGAGGGGCGCGACCACGGGCGCGATCCCCGCCTCCACCAGCGCCACCACATCCATATAGCCCTCGACGGCAACCAGCATGTCCTGCTCGAAGGCGGCCTGACGCGCCCCGGCGGCGTTGAAGAGCACGTGCCCCTTGTGGAAAAGGGGCGTCTCGGGCGAGTTGAGATATTTCGCCGGCTGGTCGGGGTCGAGGGCGCGGCCGCCGAATGCGATCACGCGCCCGCGCGCATCCGTGATGGGAAAGATGACGCGATTGCGGAACCGGTCGTAGGAAACGGCGATGTCCGGGCCGGCGATCACCATGCCGGCGCGGGCCATCTCCTCGCCGGAGAAGCCCGACTCGGCGAGATGCGCCTTGAGGGCCGCGCGCCCCTGCGGCGCATAGCCCATGCGAAAACGCGCCATGGTCGCGCGCGAGAGGCCGCGCCCCTCCAGATAGCGCCGCGCCGCCCGCCCGCCCGGTGCCTGAAGCTCGGCCTCGAAGAAGGCCGCCGCCACCTCCATCAGGCGCAACAGCCGCGCACGCTCCTCCTCCCGCTCGGCCATCTCGGCGGTGGGTTTCGGCAGCACCACGCCCGCCTCGCCTGCCAGCCGCTCGACCGCCTCGGGAAAGGCCAGCCCCTCGCTCTCCATGACGAACTTGAAAATGTCTCCCGAGGCCTTGCAGCCGAAACAATGATAGCGCCCGCGCCGGTCGTCGGCATGGAAGGAGGGGGTCTTCTCCTCGTGAAAGGGGCAGCAGGCCCACCAGT
>JALUTE010000449.1 GCA_027058255.1 Methyloligella sp.
CGACGCCCTCCACCACGACCATGGTCTTCTGCAACAGGATCAGCTCCGGCCGGGTCTGCATGTCGAAGACCTCGGTATACTGGAAGAGCTGACCGAGCAGGTGGCCCATGGAGATGTCCTTGGCCGTGCGGTCCTGCAGGGGCTCGCCGATGGCCCGGAGCGCCTGGGCGAAGAGCTGGACGGACTGATGCTCCGGCACATAGCCCGCCTCGAAATGCACCCGCGCCGCCCGATCATAGTCTCGGGTGATGAAGCCGAGCAGGATCTCGGCGAGGAAACGCTGCTCCTTGGAGCCGAGCCGGCCCATGATGCCGAAATCGACGGCGACGATGTCGCCGGCGCGGTCCACGAACAGATTGCCAGGGTGCATGTCGGCGTGGAAGAACCCATCGCGCATGGCATGGCGCAGAAAGGCCTGAAGCAGGCGCGTGCCGAGCGCCTTGGGGTCGTGGCCGGCCGCGACCAGGGCCTCGCGGTCGGCGATGGGAATGCCGTCGATCCACTCCAGGGTGAGAACGCGCCGCGCGGTGCGCTGCCAGTCCACGGCGGGAACGCGAAAGCCCGTGTCCCCGGCGGCCTGGATGTTCTCGGCCATTTCCGAGATGGCGGCGGCCTCGAGGCGCAGATCCATCTCGATCTCGACCGAGCGGGCAAGGGTGTCCACCACGGCGACGGGCCTCAGGCGGCGCGCCCTGGGCTGGAGGCGCTCGATCTGCCGGGCCGCGAATCGATAGCTTTCGAGGTCGGCGGCGAAGCGTCGCTCGATGCCCGGACGCAGCACCTTGACCGCGACGGCGCGGGTGGCGCCGTCCGGCATGCGGATCTCGGCCTTGTGCACCTGGGCGATGGAGGCGGCGGCCACGGGCGGGCCGAAATGGGTGAAAAGCGCCTCGAGGGGCCGGCCGAGCGCCTGCTCGACGGCCTTGCGGGCCTCGTCCATGGAGAAGGGCGCCATGCGGTCCTGCAGCGTGGCGAGGTCATCCGCCAGGGCCTTGCCGATGAGGTCCTGGCGCGTCGCCAGGAACTGGCCGAGCTTGATGTAGCTCGGCCCGAGCCGGGTGAGGGCCGCGGCCATGCGCGCCTCGCGGGCCTTGGGCAGCAGGCTTGCGCGAAACGGCCAGGTGAGGGCGCGCCATGGCGCCGTCGCCGCATTGGCGAGCTTGAGCGGCAAAGGCACCGGCACGCCCGGCGGCACGAGCCGGACGCCATATTCGGCGAGCACCAGGCCGGCGCGCGCCAGCCGCATGGTGTTGATGAGTGCCCCTGCCATGGTCTGGCCCCAGGTCCCTAAAGCCGCCAGCCGGAGTGAATGGCGGCGATGCCGCCGGTGAGATTGCGATAGGCGACCCGCTCGAAGCCCGCCTCGACGATCATCTCGGCAAAGCGCTCCTGAGGGGGGAAGCGGCGAATGCTCTCGACCAGATAGCGATAGGGCTCCGCGTCTCCCGCGGCGAGCTGGCCGAGGCGGGGAATGGCGCCGAAGGACCAGGCATCATAGAGGCGGTCGAGCAGCGGCATCTGCACCTCGGAGAACTCCAGGCACAGAAAGCGCCCGCCGGGCCTGAGCACGCGGAACGCCTCGCGCAGGGCACGGTCCACATGGGTGATGTTGCGGATTCCGAAAGCGATGGTGTAGGCGTCGAAGCTGCGGTCGGGAAAGGGCAGGGCCTCGCCATTGCCCTGGACGAAAGCGAGCCGCTCCTCGCCCCAGCCGGCCTGGCGCGCGCGCTTGCGTCCGACCCGCAGCATGGCATCCGAGATGTCGCAGATGATGGCGCTGATGCCCGCTCCGCCCGCCTCCAGCACCTTGAGCGCCACATCGCCCGTGCCACCTGCCACATCCAGAAGATGCCACGGCGCCGCAGAGCGGGGCGGGGCCAGCCAGCCGACGAGATCGCTCTTCCAGAGCCGGTGCAGGCCGCCCGACATCAGATCGTTCATCAGGTCGTAGCGGTCCGCCACGCGCGCGAAGACGGCATTGACCAGGCCCTGCCGCTCCTCCACCGCCACCGGGCGGAAGCCGAAGCTGGTCACGTCGGCGCCCGGCCCGTCGCCAGCGTGCTCTCGATCCTTGTCGCTCATGGCGGGAACCTTACTCCGCTCCGCTCAACTGCGCCAGAAGGCCGGCGAGAGCAGCACCAGAACGGTGAGCAATTCGAGCCGGCCGAGCAGCATGGCCGCCGAGAGCACCCATTTGGCGCCATCGGGCAGGCTGGCGAAATTCCCCGCCGGTCCGACGATGGGGCCGAGGCCCGGGCCCACATTCGAGATCGCGGTCGCAGCGGCGGACATGGCGGTCAGCGCATCGAGCCCCATCATCTCCAGCGCGAGGGCCGTCAATGCATAGACGAGCACGAACAGGAAGAGGAAGTTCATCACCGCCCGGGAGACGCTGGGGGCCATGGGCTTGCCGTCGAACTTGGCCGTGGTGACCCGGTGCGGCTGCATGAAGGTGAGCACGCGCACGCGGATGGTCTCGAAGGCAATCTGGAAGCGGAACACCTTGATGCCACAGGAGGTCGAGCCCGCGCAGCCGCCGACGAACATGA
>JALUTE010000450.1 GCA_027058255.1 Methyloligella sp.
CGCCCCCCCTTTCGGTGCCATGGTGTTCGAGCCTCATCCCAGAGCCTATTTCGCGCCCGATGCCGCGCTCTTCCGCCTCACCCCCCTGCCCTACAAGCTGCATCTCTTCGAGGCGTTCGGGCTGGACCTTGCGGTCGTGCTGGATTTCGATGCGGCGCTGGCGGGGCTCTCGGCGCGCGCTTTCGCCGAGGAGGTGCTGGTCGCCGGGCTCGGCGTGCGCCATGTGGTGGTGGGGGCGGATTTCTTTTTCGGCAAGGGCCGTGATGGCGATCCCGAGGTTCTGTGCGCGCTGGGCGCGGCGCTCGGATTCGCCGTGACCGTGGTCGATCCGGTCCGCGACGAGACGGGCGAGGTGTTCTCCTCGAGCCGGGTGCGGGCGCTGCTCGAGCGGGGCGACGTGCGCGCGGCGGCCCATGTGCTCGGCCATTGGTGGCGGGTGATCGGGCAGGTGACCGGGGGCGCGGGGCGCGGCCATGGCCTGGGCTTCCCGACGGTCAACGTGCCGATGCAACCCGGCCAGGCGCTCGCCCATGGCATCTATGCCGCGCGGGTGCATGCCCTGGGCGCGGTGCATCCGGCGGCGGCCTATCTCGGCACGCGGCCCACATTCGACGACGGCCCGCCGGTGCTGGAAGCCTTCCTGCTGGATTTCGCGGGCGATCTCTATGGCGCCGAGATCGCGGTCGAGTTCATCGACTTCATCCGGGGCGACCAGGCTTTCGAGAACGAGGAGGCTTTGCGGGCAGAGATGGCCGAGGACTGCCGGCGCATCGAGGCCATCCTCGCCGAGGTGGCACGCGACGACCCCATGCTGGCCTACCCCCTGGGCCGCGCCCTGGCGCGCGAGGCGGGCGCGTAGGGGAGGACTGGCAGTCTCCCCACTGCCCGCCAGTAACTATTCAGGCTCGTCCCCAAGAGCGCTCCACCCCTCTGGGGTTATAAAAAAGCCCTCAGCCGTTTTTTCGCAGTACCCTTTGGCTACGTTCTTGTTCAGGCAGTCGGCGGGGTTCGCAAGTCTTTTTTGATGATTATCAAGGAGCGCCTTAGCTATGTCCGAAGCTTTTAGAGAACGCCTTCCCCGCTTCCACAGCCATGCTGCCGTTACCAGAAATCTTTGAACCTGCTTATTATCGCCACCCTTTCGTTTTATATATGATGCTAGCGACGTCTCAAACCCCGCATTTTCAATGGGTTCCCTATCCGACAGAGGATCACCAGAAGGTTGTGAGGTGTCCTCGCCCTGCGAGGCCGCATCCAGAACATTTGCAAGCTGTCTCTCCAGCCAATCCTGGTCCCCTTCTCCAGAAAATGTTATGTTTCCGACTTTTAATTCTACTTTTCCAAGACCGCTCCGTGTGTCTGCCATTGATGCCTCCTCGTGCTGATATTCGATACGATGCGATAGTAGATAGCACGATTCGCACCGCCCCTGCAAAGAGCCGCCTTCTTCGGGGTGGCTCGAACGGAGTCCGTGGGCTCGGGGGCGGAGATGCTGTGCGCGCGCCGTGCATCACCCCTCGAATGCGACGGGGTCCTTGGGCGTGCGGTCGACCTCGAGGCGGAAGACGTCCGGCCGGGCGTAGTGTCCCGTCACATCCAGGCTCCGCCTTGCGCGCGGGGCGGCATCGGGGTCGATCTCGGCCCATAGGATGTCGGTGCGCCGATGGTGCGGCCCGCTCGCGGGGATGCCGAAGGGCCTGAAGACGATCGCATCGCCATCGCACACCCACTCCTCGGCGTCGGGGAAGAGCTGGTCGCGGCCGGGCAGGTCCGCAGGGATGTCTCTGGCCTGGAGGGCGGTTGCGAGCGAGACGGTCCAGCAGCCGCCCTCGCGGGCGATATGGCGCATGGAGGCGTGCCAGGTCTCGCCGCACTCCCAGGTCGGCGCCACCAGGATGTCCATCCCCTGGGCGTAGAGCGCATAGCGGGCGAGCGGCATGTAGTTCTCCCAGCAGATGAGCGTGCCGACGCGCCCGATGGGCGTTTCGACGACACGCAGGCCGCGCCCGTCGCCGCGGCCCCAGACCATGCGCTCCGGGTTGGTCGGCAGGAGCTTGCGGTGGCGATTGAGGAGCCGGCCATCGGGGCCGATGACCACCACGGTGTTGAAGAGGGTCGAGGCGGAGAAGCGGCTGTCGATCTCGTGAAGGCCCGAGATGAGGGTGATTCCCGCCTCGCGCGCCATCTCCTCGACGGGTGAGAGGCCGCCGCCCTCGATATCGACGGCATTCTTGCGAAGGCGCGCATGGAGCTTGCCCGAGAGGGCGAGATCGCCGCCAGGGCGAAGGCGCCAGACCCAGGTCGGGTAGCCGGGGATGAAGGCCTCCGGGAAGATGGCGGCCTCGGCGCCGGCCTTGGCGGCCTCGGCCACGCGCCCCGCCATGGCGGTGAGGGTCGCCTCGCGGTCGAGAAGGACGGACGGGGCCTGAATGACGGCGATCTTGTGGGCCATGGCGGGGGTCCTCGGTGTTTGGGATCGAGGCGTGGATAATCGCAGACACCGTGCCCGAAGAATAGTGTGCGGCGCGGGAAGGGGGCATATGC
>JALUTE010000451.1 GCA_027058255.1 Methyloligella sp.
GTCGCGGGCCGAGAGGGCGACCCGCGACATCGTCTCGCGCGCCATGTTCGAGGAGGTGCGCGCCGGCCGCGGCACGGCCAATGGCGGCATCCATCTTTCCATGGCCCATCTCGGGCCCGAGACCGTCGCGCGCCAGTTCAAGGGCATGGTCAAGCGCTGCAAGGATATCGGCTTCGACCTTGCGGGCGGGCTGGTGGAGGTGCTCCCCACGGCCCATTACCTGATGGGCGGCGTTGTGTTCCGCCCCGACGGGTCAAGCGAGCACGAGGGCCTGTTCGTCGCAGGCGAGGATTCGGGCGGCGTGCACGGGGCCAACCGCCTTGGCGGCAATGGTGTCGCCAACTCCACCGTCTTCGGCGGCATTGCGGGCGAGAGCATGGCGGCGGCGATCCGCGCGGGGCTTGCCCCGGGCGAGCCCGATATGGAGCTGGCCGAGGCGGCGCGGGCGCGGGCGCTCAGCCCCTTCGGCACCCCGACGGGCGAGCTCAATGCGCTGCGCGAGGAGCTCTATGCCATCATGTGGGATGATGTGGGCATCGTGCGCGAGCGGGCGGGCCTCCTCCGGGCCCTCGATGCCCTGGAGGCGCTTCAGGATGCGCTCGGCAGAACCGGCATTCCCGAGCACAGCCGGGCCTTCAACCTCACCTGGCACGACTGGCTCAATCTGGAGAGCCAGATCACCGTCTCCCGCGCCATCGCCACCGCCGCGCTTGCGCGCGAGAACTCTCGCGGCGCCCATTATCGCAGCGACTTTCCCGAGCCCGGCGATCTTGCCGCCTCCCGCTTCACGCGGGTGTGCGTGGAGGCGCCCGGAAGCCGTGATAGGCTGGTTCTCACCATGGAGCCCGTCGCCTTCACACGTGTCTCGCCGGGCGAGACGCTCATCGAGGACAGGCAAACGGAATGACAAGCACCATCGCCACACGGACCATCGAGGCGGCCGCCTTCGAGGTGATGCGCCGCGCCGCCATCGAGATCCCCGAGGACTATGAGCGCGGCATCCGCGCCATGATCGACCGGGAGACGGGCGAGCTCTCGGCCTTCGTTCTGGAGGCGATGCTGGAGAACTGGCAGGCGGCGCGCGAGGACGGGCGACCCATGTGCGCCGATACGGGCCTGCCGCGCTTTTACGTAAAGCTCGGCAACGAGGCCCGCCCCGAGGGCGGCATGATCGCCCTCGAGGCGGCGCTGCGCCGGGCCACGGCCGAGGCCACGCGCGCCATTCCCCTGCGGCCCAACCGGGTGCACCCCCTCTCACGCCAGGACAACAACAACAATGTCGGCATGTTCGCGCCGGAGATCGACTACAGCTTCGAGCCCGATGCGGACTGGATCGACATCACCACCGTGCACAAGGGCGGCCTCTTTGGCACCGACTACCGCATGCTCTTTCCGGGCGACGGGATCGACGGCATCAAGCGCTTCTTCCTCGACGTGCTCTATGCCTTCGGCAAGCGCGGGCTCGCCTGCCAGCCGGCCATTGTCGGGATCGGGCTCGGCGGCTCCAAGGACACCTGCATGGTGCTCGGCAAGCAGGCGGCCTGCCTGCGACCGGTCGGCTCGCGCCACCCGGACACGGAGATCGCGGCCCTCGAGGAGGAGCTCCTGGCGCTCGGAAACGAGACCGGCCTCGGCGCCATGGGTTTCACGGGCACCTCCACCGTCGTCTCCTGCCATATCGAGGTGGGCTATACCCACACCGGCGGCAGCCCCATGAGCGTGCACTGCTTCTGCCTCTCCTCGCGCCGCGCCACCGCCCGCATCCACGCCGATGGGCGCATCACCTATCGCTCCGACCCCCAATGGTTCACCCCCTATCTCAGAAGGAACACCGTCACATGGGAAAGCGCGCCGACCGCCTTGGAAAAGTCCGACTGACCACGCCGGTCGACGAGGAACAGCTCCGCCGGCTCGAGATCGGCCAGGTCGCCTTCATCGACGGGCTGATCTACACCGCCCGCGAGGGCGTCTACCATCGCTGGCTGGAGGAGGGCCTGCGCCCGCCGGGCGAGCCGACGGCGCGCACCAATGTGAACTTCCACTGCTCGCCTGCCGCCGCCCCGGACGAGGGCGCAGAAGGCGGCTATCGCATCGGCGCGGTGACGGCGACCGCGAGCTTCCGTTTCGCCAAATATCTGCCGCGCTGGTTCGAGAAGACCGGGGCACGGGTGATCATCGGCAAGGGCGGCATGCGCCCGGAGCACTATCGGGACATCTTCGTGCCGGCGGGCGCGGTCTATCTCACCACCGTCGGCTACGGCACCGGCGCCCTGCTCGGGCGCGGCATCCGGGCCGTGGAGCAGGTGGCCTGGCTGGACGAGCTCGGCATCGCCCAGGCCATGTGGCTCCTGCGGGTGGAGAATTTCGGCCCCCTGCTGGTGGAGAGCGACCTTGCGGGCAACAGCCTCTTCGAGAAGAACAATGCCGAGATCGCGACGCGCGTCTCACGCCTCTATGAGGGGCTGCGCGAGCCGGCGCTCAGGCGCTATGGCGAGAGCCGCGACAAGACGGAGGAAGTCATCTGACGGCAACACGG
>JALUTE010000452.1 GCA_027058255.1 Methyloligella sp.
TTTCTTCGAATCACAATGTCAAAGAGCCATCGCTGCCCGAACAGCAATCCCTGACGGGTGCCTGACACCCGCCAGTCGCAGACATAGCAAGACTGTCCCGAAAAGAACCGGACCCAGCCCCGCGTCTGATCCAGAGAATGCTGCCCAAAAAAACCGCGAGCAACGTCGTCGCCCGCGCAGCGGACCATCATATAACGCCAATCCGTCTCGCCTGTCAACATCCTTTATCGAAAAAAATAGCATGCGAGACACATTCTCGAACACCGTCCGTCAGGCGCCTCGCGCGTCACCTGCCCTCAAGGGCGGCAGGCCGCCCCCGGCCCCGAGTCACAATGCTGCCCGAATGGGGCGATCTGATGGGCCCCGTGCAGGTTGCGCTCCTGGCGCGCCTCCACGCGATGCCAACGGCCATGGGCGCGCCGCGGCGGCCTCATCAAGCGGGCGGCATCCGGTCGGGGCGACCCGAGGGGCCGACGCCCGCCCAAAAGGGTGCCGGCGGCCTGGAGAGGGCCGGGTGCGGTTGACACCCGCCAGCGCAGACGCGCAGTGTTCGCGAATCACGGTCGGGGCATCGTCCGGAACGGGCCAGGCACAGGCAGCGCTGGGGGACGAGCAGCGCAGGGGGATCAAGGACCGGTGATCGATCATCGTCGCCATAGGCCGGGACGGCGCGCCCGCAACAGAGCCCTCGTGCGCAGCGGCAAGCGCGCCTTGCCCGAGGTCTATCTCTCGCGAACGCGCCACGCGGTGCCGGGCGTTTATCTGTCCGATCCGGCCGAGGGTCATCACGGCTCGCGCATCAAATGGCTGATCAGCACATGCGTGGCCGGCGCGGTCGGCCTCGTCGCAATCGGCTTCACCATCTACGCATCCATGGATCTCGACGACACGGACAGCGTGCTGGACGCCATGGAGCGCGCCGGACGCGCAGCGCTGCGCCCCTTCGAGATCGCGCCGCCGAGCCGGCTCGCCTCGGGTACGGCCGTGCACAAGACCGACCGCCTGCAGACGCTCACCAGCGGGCTCACCACCAAGCACATCATCCAGGACCGCACCGAGCGCAAGGCGGGCAACCGGCGCAAGGTGATGATCAAGCCCTATGCGCTGGTCGTCGCACGCCTTGCCAGTGCGGAGACGCCGGACGCCGAGCCCATTCCGCCCTTCAACCCGTTCAAGCTCTATGCCGACCTCAAGCCGGTCGGGGCAGGCGCCGGCGAGGGTGACAAGCGCCATGGCGCAACCAACATCACCGCCCGCATTGTCGACCTGATCGCCGGCGCCCTGCCCGACGAGGACGGGCAGACCCTGAGCGAGGACGAGGTTCAGGCGCTCGTGGCGCGCGCGGCGGAGGCCTATCTGGCCCCCCTGGCGGCAGCCTCTGCGGCCGCGCCGGGACAGGATGCGGGCAGCGCCATCTCCGTGGACGAGGCGAGTGCGCACGAACGGGCCATGCGGTCGGTCGGCCCCTACACCACGGTTCTCGAGAAGACCGTCCCCGAGCCGGAGCCGTCGGACGAGCTGGAAGGCCAGGAGGTGCGGGTCATCAAGGTGCGGCGCGGCGACACGTTGATCGGCATCCTGCGGCGCGCAGGCGCGGAGCCGTGGCAGGCGCGCGCGATCATCGAGGCCGCAGCGGGCGTGTTCAAGGCGACCGCGCTGAGCCCGGGCCAGGAGATCCGGCTCACCCTCGTGCCGTCCCTGACCAAGCCGGACGCCATGGACCCGGTGGCGGTGAGCATCTTCGCGCCCGGCCAACGTCACCTGGTCACGGTGCTGCGCGATGCCGGCGGCGACTATGTGGCGAGCAAGGCCCCCTTTGCCGGCTCGCTCCAGACCGCCATGCGCGCCACCAGGAAGCTCAAGCGCGCCACCCTCTATTCCAGCCTCTACCACGCGGCGCTGATGCAGAACCTGCCTCCGGCGATGATCTTGAAGATCCTGCGGATTCACGCCTATGACACCGACTTCAAGCGCCGTGTGGGCCCGGGCGACGGCTTCGAGGCGTTTTTCGACATCAAGGATGATGACCCCGGGGCGACCGGGGCCGACGGGCAGCCAGGCGCCCTTCTCTACACGGCGATCACGGTTGGGGGCGAGACGCGACGCTTCTATCGCTTCCGCACGCCGGACGGGGTGGTGGACTACTATGACGCGGCCGGCAACAACGCCAAGAAGTTCCTGATGCGCAAGCCCATCAAGGGAGGCGGCGTGCGATTCACGTCCGGCTTCGGCCTGCGCTATCATCCCATTCTCAAGCGCCGGCGCATGCACAAGGGCGCCGACTGGGCCGGGCGCCCCGGAATACCGATCCTGGCTGCCGGCAATGGGGTGATCGAGGCGGCAGAGCGCAAGCGCGGCTATGGAAACTATGTCCGCATCCGCCATGCCAACGGATACAAGACCGCCTACGCCCACATGCTGCGGCTCGCCAAGGGCGTGCGCAAGGGGGTGAAGGTGCGCCAGGGCCAGGTGATCGGCTATGTGGGCTCGACGGGCCTCTCGTCGGGGCCGCATCTGCATTACGAGGTCCTGGTC
>JALUTE010000453.1 GCA_027058255.1 Methyloligella sp.
TAGGAAAATGGCACCACCGGACAGTCCTGAGCCGTCTTGGAACGGACTCCCCGTGGCTCTGATGGCCATGTTCCGGACCGGACGGCAAGATACCGACAATCGAACACTTTAGGAAGGCTCGGAGGACCGGAGCAAGAGGGGTTTGTTGCTTGCAGATCATTGGCGTCCGGCGTAATCGGGCACCGGTTGGAAGTCGACCCCCGAACGGTTGGACGCGGCGCAGCGGCCGAGCGCAGATGCAGGCAAGGCGCGGCGCAGGACGTGGCAGGCGATCGTGGGCAGGCGATCGCGAGCATCAGGGTGAAGGTTGGGCGCGGACGACAGTCCCATGCACGACGACGCCCCGCTCGCGAGCATATCGCCCCGCTTGCGGGGAGGAAATCGCATCGCTTTGCGGAGAAGCACCGCAAAGCACCGCCCGCAGAAAAAGCACCGCCCGCGGAGAAAAGATGTCTGCCGTTGAGCTGCCCGCGACAGGGACCCCGAAGGGCAACAGTCTTTGACGCAACAGTCTTTGGCCAGGTGTCTTTCGTGTATGGCCAAAAGGGTCTTTGAAGGCGACGGCCTCTTTGAAGGCGACGGCTCGGGACCCGGAGACGGAGCCTTGAGAGATGCGACGATGCAGACGGGCCTGATGAAACCGATGTGATTGGGAGGGGCATTAAGGAAGACGGATTGCCACGCCGGGCGCGCTGGCGGACAGTTCGGGAAACGTGACGGACCGGCAGACCCGACGAACCGGCCCATCGAGGGCCCGGACGGGCGGAAGCGGAGCCGAGGCCGCGCAAGATCGCCGCCGCGAGCGATGCGGAGGCGCGATCGGCAGACATGGCCAGGCAGGAGCCGAGTCCCATCCGGGCCGAGTCGACCCGGAAAACGAGTCGATCCGGAAAAGCCGAGTCGATCCGGAAAAGCCGAGTCGACCGTCGCGGTGACGGGGCGCCCGGGCGACCTGCAAGCTGGGTCGCCGGAAGAGCTGGTGCCGCGAGAGACCGAGATGACCGCGCAAGCACCGACCACGGCCAATGGCATCGTCGAAGTGACCGAAGAGCCCCGCTAGGATCACCGAAGGGAAGCCTGTCGGATTGCAAAATCCGCCGGGCTTCCCGCGCATTTGCGCCACGCTCTGCGCGCAATCGCACCCATGCGCATTGGCGCCTTGCCCATTGGCGCCTTGCCCCTGCCGCTCTCCGATCCGCCGAAGCGGTTGCGCTGTGCCCGACGGCGCCGCTCGCGCCGGGATGGCATTGGGGCGGCGAACATCCGTAAGATGCCAGGAAAACTCGTCGGAAAAGGAGAGGGGCAGGCCCCATGGATCTCAGCAAACCGGTCCTGATCGCAACCTCGCTTCTCTGCGTCCTCTGCGCCGTGGGCCTCGCCTTCATCGCCTATGACATCGCCACCCAGATGGGCGGCGGGCGCGTGGCGGCCGGCACCGCCTCGGCGGGTGCCGTGGCGTTCATCGGGGCCCTCTTCATTCTGTTGCTGCGCCGCCGGCGCCGTCCGGGGGACGACGCCTAGCTGCGCGCCCGCCCCCTTTCCGCCCATTGCGCCCTGGCGGCCCGGCCCATAGAGTGGGGCGCGGAGGGGACGGCGAGGCGCAGACACCATGGCACAGGCGATCCGGATCGAGCTCGTCAGCGACACGGCGACGAAGCCCACCGCGGCCATGCGCAAGGCCATGGCCGAGGCGGATGTGGGCGACGAGCAGCTCGGCGAGGACCCCTCGGTCAATCGGCTCAATGAGCGCGTCGCCGATATGCTCGGCAAGGAGGCCGCGCTGTTCCTTCCCTCTGGCACCATGTGCAACGCCATTGCGATTGCCGTGCACTGCCGGGCGGGCGACGAGATCCTCGCCGCCGAGGGCGCCCATATCATCGCCTTCGAGGGGGCGGGCGCGGCGGCGCTCGCCGGCGCCCTCATTCGGCCCATCCCGGCGCCGCGCGGCATCTTCTCGGCCTTCGCCATGCGCGCGGCCATCCGCCCCGTGCGCGCCAAGACGCCGAGGGCGCGCATGGTGGCGGTGGAGCAGACCAGCAATTTCGGCGGCGGGGCCGTCTGGCCGCTCGATGCGGTCCAGTCGGTGTGCGACGCGGCGCGGCAAGCGGGCCTCGCCCGGCACATGGATGGCGCCCGCCTCTTCAATGCCGCGATCGCCTCAGGCAAGAGCGTCGGCGCTTTTGCAGCACCCTTCGACAGCGTCTGGATCGACCTTTCCAAGGGGCTTGGTTGCCCCGTGGGGGCGGTTCTGGCGGGCTCGAAGGCGTTCATCGCCGAGGCATGGCGCTGGAAATACAGGCTCGGCGGCGCCATGCGCCAGGCGGGCGTGCTCGCTGCCGCCGGCCTCCATGCGCTCGACCATCACGTGGACCGCCTGGCCGAGGACCACGACAATGCCCGCCTTCTCGCCGAGCGCATCGCGGGACTGCCTGGCGTTCTCCTGGACCCGGCGGAGGTGGAGACCAATCTCGTCTTTTTCGAGATGGCGGACGGGCCGGATGCGGCCCGCGATCTCCTGCGCGCCCTCGCCGAGCG
>JALUTE010000454.1 GCA_027058255.1 Methyloligella sp.
GCACGAGCACGATGAACCGGCCCGGGTGGCGGGTGGCGCCGGCCAGCCGGCCGGCCGCCTCGCCGGTGCCCCAGAAAATGTCGCCGCGCTCGGGCCCCTTTATAGCCGAGCCCACGTCCTCGGCAATCATCAAGCGGTGAAACCCGGACTCGCCGTGAGCGTCGAGGGTGGGGGACGCGACCCAGATGGGTGTGCCCAGCCGGTGGTGGCCGGCATCGACCGCGAGGCTGCGGCCCGGCGTGAGGACCACGCCTCCCGCGCCGAGGGGGCCGTCTGCCTCTTCCGCGCCATCGAGGGGGCGGAAGAAGATGTAGGACCTGTTCTCCCACATGATCTCGCGGGCCTCATGGGGATGCGCCTCGAGCCAGGCGCAGAGCCTCTGCATGGTCGCCTCGGCGGCCGACAGATGGCCGCGCTCCATCAGAACCCGGCCGATGGAGGTGTAGGGATGGCCGTTCTTGCCGTCATAGCCCACCCGAAGCCAGGTGCCGTCGGTGAGCCGCAGGCGGCCGGAGCCCTGAACCTGCAGGATGAAGCGCTCAACGGGACTTGCCATCCAGAGGAAGGCGAGATTCATGTGATCGAGGGCGCCCTGGTCGATCTCGGCGCGGGTGGGATAGGGAACGAGGCCATCCGCCGTCCTGCGTGCCGCAGTGAGGGTGCCGTCCACATGGCCGCGCAGTTTGTCATCCACGAGCTGCACGAGATCGGGGGGGCGGCGCAGGAGAGGCACGCAGAAGCGCTCGCTCGGGGTGCGCGAGGCTTTGTATTCGGGCTCGAAATAGCCGGTGAGAAAGCCGGGATCGCACTCGTGGACGAGGCGGTGCGGGATGAAGTGGGTCTCGAAGAAGCCGCGCGCCGTCTCACGGCCTGCGTGCTCGCCGAGGGCGAGGGCGGCGCGGCGGGCGCGCCTGACAGGCCCGTCCTCGTCCTTGCCCGCATCGGGCTCGGCTGCGCGATGGCGGCAGGAGCGCCGATAGGCCGCAAGCGCCGCCGCGTGGTCGTCGTCCCGCCAGCCGGCCATGGCATCGAAGGTGACGGGCTCCAGCCGGACGGGCGAGGCGGCAGCGCTCTCGGCCATGGCGCCATCTGGTGCCGTCGGTTCCATCGCAGAGCGCGCGAGCGGTCAGTTCGCGGCCTGGGTGGCGATCAGCTTCCAGTTGGGATCGCGGGACGTTACCTCGCGGGCGAAGGTCCAGATGTCGGTCACCTCGCGGATGCTCTTGTCGTCGCCTTCAATGACCTCGCCAGCCTTGTTGTGGACCGCCGTGATCAGCTCGCTCACGAATTTCACCGTGATCTGCGCGCATTTGTTCTTGAGCGCCGCCTCGATGATGTCCGCCTTGTCGATGCCGACGAACTGGGACTGGACCGTCTCGCCACGCTTCTCGCGTGCCGCAATTGCCGTGGCGAAGCCCTCATAGACATCGCGCCCGAGCAGGGGCTTCAAGACCTTCCTGTTGCCTTCGGCAAAGGCCGTCACGATCATCTCATAGGCGGTCTTGGCGCCCTTGATGAAACTCTCGGGGTCGAAATTGGGGTCGGCGCGGGCGATCTCCATCAGACCCTCGGCAACGGAGCTGCCCTCGGGGGCGAACTTGCCAATGCGCCGCTTCAGGTCCTCGGCCTCGCTCGAGCGCGTGCCGGCACCCGCTTCCTGCGCACCGCGCGGGAGAGGCACGACCTTGTCACCGCCCGGCGCGTGGGCGCCGTTCTGCTTCGCCTCGCGCGAATAGGGATCGTAGGGCGGGCGCTCATTGCCCGTCCGCCGGCCCAACACGCTGCGCAGCCGCCAGAAAATCACGACAGCGAGAACAAGGAACAGAAGCGTGTAGATATCGAATGATCCATCCATCATCATGCACTGCGCTCCCGGCGTTTGTCGGCCGGCTTTCAACTTCGGTTGTTGCGCGGCCCCTGCCCGGCTGTCACTCTAATCCGCGTTTGACGCTGGCGTACGTTCGAGAAACCGGATCGGCCGGTCCGGCGTTTCCGGTAAGTCCGCGGCTCCCGAGGCTCGGCAATTCGCGACTGATCGTGCCCCCAACTTACGGCATCGCCCGAGCTAAGCCAACCGACGAATGGACAGCCCGCTGCCGCAATGGCGACCTTGGTGTCCTTCTCCTGCCACCCCTTCACATGCTCTCATGACGAAAATGGCCATTCGAGGACCGGATTCCAATGGCCGGGAGACGATGGATCTCGTTTTGCCGAGCGGGCGTGGCCGTTTCCTCATGGGCCGGCGCGGCCGGCCGGCACCCCGCGATGCGACGCGGTCTTCTCGCCCGACGCCTTCTCGACCTTCAAAAGCGCCGCGGCAATGAGCGCATTGCCCTTCTCGTTGTAGTGCACGTCTCCATGGATGAAGAGAGCCTCGAGCCAGGCCTTCCAATCCTTCTTCAGGTCCCGACTCACCGCCTCTGCCTCGCGGAAGAAGACGGGGAAAAGATCGAGAAAATTCCGGCACTTGTTGCGGCACCAGTCCCGCCACATCCTCACGTGAACGGAGTTGCGATCGCCGAAATATATCTGTCCGGGCCAGGGATAGACGGCAACCGACAGGGTGATGCCCTTCGCCGAGAGCATGGCGTGGAGCGAATCCATCGCCGCGATCACCCGGGCCCGCGCCTGCTCGAAGTTCCGCACGCGGAAATAGCCGGGATCAAAATGGCCGAGGGTCCATCTCACCTTGCCGATGGTGATGGTCTCCGGTGGCGGCGAGCCGTATTTCTTCAGGATCTTGTATTTGTTGCCCAGAGCGTCGATCAGCGCACGCGCCTTTTCGACGGCGTTGGCGGTGAGAAAGAGGTGGGTCCTGAGAAAGACGTCGAGGCGCCAGGCCGCCTCGGGCGGACTTGCGCCCTCGCGGCGTGCCGCGGCCCTGCGCTGCTCCGCCGCCGCCCTGGCCAGGGCAGGCCAGGTTTGCGGCTCCGACTGGAAGCCCTCCTCCGGAATGTCGGAGAGATCGATGAAGACCCACACATGGTCGAATGCGTAGCCCTGATCCATGAGCCACTTGATCTTGCGATAGTAAATGGTGGGCGTGCTGCCCACCGCGCCGGCATTCAGCACCTCGAGATCGGGCCGAGCAGCGGCGAACCTGCCGACGAATGTCTGATCCCAGGCAAGGCCCACGCCCTCGGTGAAGGAATCGCCCACGAAAACGACGCGCCGCTTGTCGCTTCGGCGCGCGACCTGGCGCGGTCGGGCGTCCTTGAAGCCGAGGCTGTTCGTCGCGATGGGGTAGAGGCGCCCGCCCCAGTTTCCATAGCCGCTGAAATTCGGCCTCAGCCCGTGATGATAGTCGGGGTTGGGCCAGCGATAGGCTCGCTCGTCCAGTGCGACCTGTGCCGCCATGGGGGCGACATAGAATCGTGTGTAGAGAAGATCGAGCCCCAGGACACCGACAATAACGAGACCCGTCAACAGAAGAACCTTACGCATTTTTCTTCGGCGTGCTCCCTTGACCGTCTTTGACTCAGGTTTGTTCAGGGTCCGAGCCGAAATGGCTCATCTCCCGCCACGCCATGGCGGTGCGTGGCTTCCAGCTCCCTCGCCGCTCGCCCGGCGTGGCCGGCAACACAAGGATTGTCGCCGCTCCGAACGCCGGCCCTCTTCTACCGTCCCTGCGCATCGAGACGCGCCTCGAGGCGATCTGCAAGGCGCAGGGCAAACTGCACGATGGAGAGCGTCGGGTTGGCGTGTCCGCCCGACGGGAAAACGGAAGACCCGCCGATATAGAGATTGTCCTGGCCATGCACCTTGCAGTCGGCGTCGACGACCGAGAGATTGGGGTCGGTGCCCATGCGGGTGCCGCCCAGGTGATGCGGACCGCAGATCTCGCTGTCGGTCGGATAGTCGCCACGGCCAAACACCCACTCGTCGAGCTGCATGCGACCGAGCCCTTTCCTGATCAAGTGCTTGCCGAGCAGGATCGCGCTCTCGCGCGCGGTGCGCAAATCGCGATCGCTCTTGTGCAGATGCAGCACGGAACGGGGCACGCCGAACTTGTCGCGCTTGGTGCGGGAGAGCGCGATCCGATTGATGTAGCGCGGCTCCTGCTCCCAGGCCGAGATCAGCTTGGCGAGGCAGGCCTGCTTCTTGTCGAGAATGGTGAGAATCAACTTGCGCAGGCGCGGGGCCTGGCAGGCGAGATTCACGAAGGGCTTCTTGATGTCGTAGGGCGTAATCCGGAAATTGTAGCGGATGCGAAGCCCCGCATTCAAAAGGCCCATCTCATGCTTCAGCCGGTCCTGGACGGCATAGAAGGCGTAGAAGTGCGGCGGCCAGGAATTGTTCTGATAGGCCCGGTCGGGCGAGTGAAACACCACCACATGGCCGAGATCATAGTGGGGATGGTCCATCCAGTAGCGGCCGAGCGCGGTCGCGTTCTTGACGATCTTGCCGTTGGTTCGCTCGTTCATCCACAACAGCAGGCGGCTGTTCTCGATCCCGCCGCAGGCGAGCACGAACAAATCCGCCCGGATCTCGCGTCGCGTCTCGCCATAGTCGCGCACCATGGCCGCCGTGATCGCCCGGTCGCTTGCGCGCAGATCGAGCACGCTCGCCTCGGGGACGAGGGTGATGTGCTGGCTCTTTCGTATCTCGGCGCCATACTTGTCGGCGAAATTGGTGGGGGCGAGAAGGTGAAGTAGATGCTGTTGAGGCCGGTCTCGTGCGGCTCGTCCGCCGGGTAGGGCGCGAGGTCGAGAATGTCGTAGGCCTCCTTGCGATAGGGCGCGATGGCGGCGCGCGTGATCGGCCAGCGGGCGAGGGGGAAGGCGGGTTTGGGGCCGAAGTCGAAATCGTCGAGCTCGCGACACCAGCCGCCCCAATGGGTGGAGGAGCCCCCGAAGGTGCGCACGCGGACCGAGACGAGCGAGCGGTAATAGTCGCCGACGATGTCGCCTTTGTAGATCTCCTGCGAGCGCTCCGCGTAGCTCATCTCGCCGCCCTCGAGCAGAATGACGCGACGCTTCCTCCCGGCCAGCTTGCGGGCGATGGTGATGCCGGCGACGCCCGCCCCGATGACGCAGACATCCCAGCGCTCTTCCTCCGATCGGATGCTGGCCAGATCACGAAGCACTTTCGATATCCTCGGTGCTCAGGATCCAGCCGTCGCGCGTGATCACGATGCCATCCCCTTCCTGCCCCAGGTGCGAGGCACGCGGTGCGAGCATGGCGAGCAGAGCGAGGCAAAGGAAGCACCGTCGATCGATTGCGGCGCGGTCCTCGCTCCCCGGGGTGGATTGTTGCATGTCTCCCATCTCCGACGTGCTCAAGGGTCCGATGCGCTCAGGGGCCCGATGTGCTCAGGGGGCCGGCTCAGGTCTGGCTCACGGCCGGCGCCCACACTGCCATCGCGACCTGCACGAGGGCAATTCCCCAGAGCGTCACAGCACCGGCGCGAACGCCATGCAGGCGCTCGACCAGATGAACCAGCATGACGGCCAGGGCGAGAAGGAGGGGCATCTGGAGGCGTGGCTGGTAGTAGCCCTGAAGGAAATTGAATGCGAGCATCAGGGCGATGGCAAGAGTGCCCGCGAGCAGGAGCGGCGGCGTGGATCGCGACCGCGCCTCGGTCGGCCGTCGTCTTGCGGCCAGCGCGGCGAGCAGGCCCACTGCCGCCAGCAAAGCGCCGCCCCAAAGGCCGAGATGGGCCGCGAGCGTGCCGGCGAAGGCCTTCAACTGCATGACGAGCGCCGGGAGAACGGCCCCTTCGCGAAATGCCCGTGGCAACCATGCGAACTGACCGAGCGAGCCCTCATAGGTCGTCGGCATGCCGGCGAGCGCATAGGCGCCAAAGTAAAGCCCGAGCGGCGCGATGACGGCCAAGCTGTAAAGGCCGAGGGCCGTCGCGTAGCGCGGCCAATCACGCCATGCGCGAGATCGCGCAAGGCCGTAGAGCCCGCCAAGCACGAAGGCCACGGGCACGATGAGGAAATAGCCATAGGTGAGGCACGCCAAGGCGGTGGCGAGGCCGAGGCCGACGAGCCAGGCGGGGCGCAGAAATGCGGCATTCGTTCCCGTCACGAAGGCGGCCATGGTGGCGAGGGGCACGAGCATGTTCGCCATGATCGTGTGCGCGACCCAGAACCATCCGGCCGCGATGTCGGCGCTCGCGACCATCGCCGCCAGCCCGGTGAGAAAGAGGGGAGATGCGGCGGCGCGCCCGAGCAGCCATGCGGCCAGCGCGAAGGTGGCGAGGACGACCCAGACGTTGAAAAGACCGATCGCGAGATAGGTGCGCAGGGCCGCGCGTTGCCGCGACGAGAGGTGGTAGTCGCCCGCCTTGTCGATGAGGGCAGCCAGGGGCACGGTGACCGGCGCGAGAATGAACTCGGCCAGGGCCATGGTCGCGATGAAGGCCGGGCGGGTGCGCCACGGGTTGGGCTCCGTCAGGAATCGGCTCAGGCGGCGAGCATATTTGGCGATGGAGGGGCTGTCGCAATTGGCAGCGATGTGGCCGGCGAGGGGCAGGGGGATCACCCGCACGCAATCGCCGAGCTCGCGCTTGGGCGTGAAGAGGAAAAGCATCAGAACGAGTGCCATGAGCAGCAGGGCGGCGGTGCGGGGACGGGCCGCGAGCCAGCGCGCGGGACTCATGGACGGCGCTCCGACGATGCCGGGGCACCGGGCGCCCTTGCCCCCTCGCCGGTCGCTGCGCCCTCGCCGGTCGCTGCGCTTCCGCTTCGCCGCTCGCGCACTCCGGATTTCGATGGCTCGCCCACCTCCTCCTCGAACAGGGCCTTCCAGAACGGGCCATAGCGACGCTTGAGGCCGCGGATGGCATCGAGGATGAGGGCCTTGCGTTCGGGCGCGATCTCCCGGGCGGGATCGGCGAGCTTGACGAGCTCGTGCTCGATGGCCTGCTCCAGACGGGCGCGCCACGCGGCGTTGAAGGCGTTGCCGAGGCCGCGCTCGATGCCGGTGCTCAATGCGTAGCTGAGCTGGAAGAGAAGAAGCCCGGCGAGCAGAAGCACCCAGAGGCCCTTGCGGATGTGAGGCGGCACGGACCAGGGCCTGTTCATGCCGGGGCCGAGCGCGCCAAGTCCCGTCGCCTCGTCGAACGCCCGGTAGCGCTCGCGCTCGCGCTCCAGCGCCTCGACGGCCTCGGCAATGCTCTCACCCTCGGCCCACAGTCCCGAATGCGGGCTCCAAGCGTAAACCCGGCCCTTGCGAAAGCGAATGAGAATGTCGTCCCGATCCATGTCCGCGGTGCGTGGTCGCGGAGCGTCGGAGGGCTGCGTCGTCTCGGTCATGACGCTCGGATAACAGGCCGGGCCGGACCTGCCAAGCCTGGCCGCGCGGGCTCCTCGCGTTGCGGAATTCCGAATTGCCCTACCAAGAGCTCAATGGACTTTCCAACCCCGCTTCGCATACCCAGGAGCCGAATGGAGGCCCCGCGGCCTTGAAATGCATTCACAAGAACCCTCATTTGAGGGTCTGCGATCCCGTTCCCTCAACCACCTCCGGTGCCCCATGCCCCTGCTCATCCTGCTGGCCTTCATCGTCGTTCCGCTCGCCGAGATCGCCCTTCTCATCAAGGTCGGCGAGCTGATCGGCATCGGTGCGACCATTGCCATCGTGCTGATCACGGCGATGATCGGCACCGCCCTCCTGCGCGCCGAGGGCCTGGCGGTGCTCGCCCGCACGCGGGAAGCGATCGCCGCCGGCCGGCTGCCGGTGGACTCGGTCATCGACGGCGTCTGCCTGCTTGTTGCCGGTGCGTTCCTGCTCACGCCCGGCATGATGACCGATGCGGTCGGTTTTCTGCTCTTCATTCCGCCCCTGCGCCGCGCCCTGGCGAAATGGGTGTTCCGCAAGATGATGCGCTCGGCAAATGTGGACGTCACGCTGTTCGACGTGGAGGTGGACGTGGACGCCGAGCCACCGGGCGGTCCGCGCGGGAGGCCGCAGGGGGGCTTCGAGACCGGGGACGGGCCGGGCATCGAGGGCGAGTTCACGCGTCTCAATGAGGAAGAGGACGAGAGTCGCGAGCCGCGCAAGCGGCCCCGGTCGAAAGGCGGCTCTCCCTGGCGCAAGCGGTAGCCTCGGCGAGGCTCCGCCCGGCT